>JBMOFG010000019.1:0-12546 GCA_049314415.1 Polymorphobacter sp. | reverse complement strand
GTCCTTCAGATCGGGAATAGCTTAACACCCTGTCCAGTTTTCCGGGACCACCTCACCCTGCGGCGGTGCCCAATCGGCAGCAACCGACAGGTCGAGCGGCCCGATGCCGAACGCCGTGCCGGCGCGTAATTGTGCATAATTCTGGTCGGAAGCCCCGGCAAAGCCGAGGCCATGGATACCGCCCCACAGCCGCCACGGCCCGGCCTGGTGGGTCTAGCGCAGGCTTGCCTCGGCGAGCAGATCGGCGCCGGCGTGGCGGGGGCTACCGCGCAGGCCGGCAAGGCCGGTGTCGATCGAGAGGCCCTGGCCAAGGTTGACACTACCCCGCCCGACCAGCGCCGGCCGACCGGCGCTCCAGCTCAGTCCGTTCCGGCGCAGGTCGGTCGTCGCTTCAAGGTCGAATTCGGCTGCCGCGGCGGGAGCGGCGAGCAGCATCGTGGCCAGTAGCGCCGCGCGCGCGGCGATCATCGACCCGTCGGCGGTGCCAGCGTATCGATTTCGACGCGCAGGTCGCGCTGGTGGGTTTCGGCAACGCGCACCAGATGGGCGTTGATCGCATCCGACCGCGCCGCGATATCATTCTCGATATTCTGGCGGTTGGCGGTGCAATCGCCCGGGCGGCTGCCCTTGAAGGTCTTGGGCGCAGCGAGCTGGCGCACGCTGCTGGCGCCGGTGCCGGGGTGGGCCAGCGCGCGCTCGACCGCGATCGCCGCCGTCCAGGTGCAGCGTAAGCTGCTCGGGCGCGTGCCGGCGGCCATGCCGATTTGGCGGGTGCTGATGTCGGGCACCGCCCGGTAGGCGGCGGTGGCTCGGCCCTCGCCATGGGCAATCGGCACCGTATGGGTCCATCCGACCGGTGCTGCCTGCGCCAGCGCCGCAGCTGCGAGAAGTGTAGATATCGCCATGTCATCCCTTCCTGTCTGCAAGATACCGGAACGCGCCGGCCTGTCGGTTCAACCTACAAGCGCGCCGCCTGTTCCGGCGCAGACCGACATCGCGATCGGTGTGATCGCCAGAGGGGCCCGGGCTGCTTATGACATTTTGGTAATGTTGAGCTCGATTGCAACCCCCGCAAAAGCTCCAACGTCTGATTTGCGCCGCGACACCCCATACGGTTGACTGGCGGGCAGCCCTGCGCCAAGGCAAAACCACAAGCAATTTTGGGAAGTGACGCACATGAAGGTCCTCGTGCCCGTCAAACGGGTCGTCGATTACAACGTCAAGGTCCGAGTCAAGTCAGACCAGACCGGCGTTGAACTCGCCAATGTCAAGATGAGCATGAATCCGTTCGACGAAATCGCCGTCGAAGAAGCCATCAGGCTCAAGGAAAAGGGTGTCGTCACCGAAATCGTCGTCGTTTCGATCGGCGTGACGCAATGCACCGAAACGCTGCGCACCGCGCTCGCCATGGGCGCTGACCGCGGCATCCTCGTCACCACCGATGTGACCACCGAATCATTGGCCGTCGCCAAGATCCTCGCCGCCATCGCCAAGGAAGAAGGCCCGGGCCTGATCATCCTCGGCAAGCAGGCGATCGATGACGATGCCAATCAGACTGGCCAGATGCTCGCCGGGCTGCTCGGCTGGCCACAGGGTACCTTCGCGTCAAAGGTCAGCGTCGACGGTGACCGCGTCCATGTCGCTCGCGAAGTCGATGGCGGTGCCGAAACCGTCGATCTGAAGCTGCCGGCGATCGTGACGACCGACCTGCGCCTCAACGAGCCGCGCTATGCCTCGCTGCCGAACATCATGAAGGCCAAGTCAAAGCCGATCGCGCAAAAAACGCCGGCTGATTATGGCGTCGATGTCACGCCGCGGCTGACGGTCCTCAAGGTTGTCGAGCCCGGCAAGCGCCAGGCCGGCATCAAGGTCAAGACGGTCGACGAACTGGTTGAAAAGCTCAAGACCATGGGAGCTGTCGCATGAGCGTTCTTGTCCTCGCCGAACATGACAATGCCGTCCTCAAGGACGCCACCCTGGCTGCGGTGACCGCCGCAACGCAATTGGGCGGTGACGTCCATCTGCTTGTTGCCGGCAAAGGTGCGCAAGGTGTTGCCGACGCTGCTGCCAAGGTTGCCGGTGTCGCCAAGGTGCTGCTCGCCGACGATGCGGCGTATGAAAATGCCCTCGCCGAAAATCTCGCGCCGCTGATTACTGTGTTGATGGCGGGTTACGATGCATTCGTGGCACCCGCGACGACGCGCGGCAAGAATGTCGCGCCGCGCGTGGCGGCAGCGTTGGATGTCGCGCAGATTTCCGAAATCCTGTCGGTCGAGGCGCCGGATACGTTCACCCGGCCGATCTACGCCGGTAACGCCATCGCGACGGTCAAGTCGTCGGATACCAAGAAAGTTATCACCGTGCGGGGCACTGCCTTTGCCAAGGCCGCAACCAGCGGTGGCAGCGCAACGATCGAAGTCGCCGGCGGCCCCGGCGATGCCGGCCTGTCGGCTTTTGCCGGAGCCGAGTTGACCACGTCGGCACGGCCGGAATTGACCGCTGCCAAGATAATCGTCTCGGGTGGTCGCGCCCTCGGTTCGTCGGAAAAATTCCACGAATTCATCGATCCGCTTGCTGACAAGCTGGGTGCTGCCGTCGGCGCCTCGCGCGCCGCCGTCGATGCCGGTTATGCGCCCAACGACTATCAGGTCGGCCAGACCGGCAAGATCGTCGCCCCCGAACTCTACATCGCGATCGGCATCTCGGGCGCCATCCAGCACCTGGCGGGCATGAAGGACAGCAAGATCATCGTCGCCATCAATAAGGACGAGGAAGCCCCGATTTTCCAGGTCGCCGATGTCGGCCTCGTTGGTGATTTGTTCACGCTGGTGCCCGAACTGACCGGCAAGCTGTAGTCCGGCGACTGTCGAAACAAGCTGTCCGGCCCAGGAGGCCGGGCGGCTCTTTCAAGCGCGTCTCATACCGCTAGCAGGCGATGCGCACCGCGGTCGAATCGGTGGAAGGGTATCGGGCGCGCCGGGTCAGCATCGCGTAGCGCGACTTCGGCAAGGATGGCGCGCGTGATCGACGGCAGGTCGAGCGCCGAGGCCGCGTCCCAATCGAACCAAGCAATCTCGTCGAGCTCCCCTGAACCGCTGCCCGGGTCGAGGCTGGCGAGATGGCGGGCATCGACCGTGAAGAAGCGCGCGTCGAAGCGCCGCGTCCGGGCCGGCGGGGTGATGGCGCGGGCGACGAAGTGCAGCGGCGCCAATTCGGGCAGATGGCCTGAGCCGAGAAAATCCCGCCATTCGCCGCTGCGGCTGCGGCCGGTTCCGGGCGCGCCGATAATGAGGCCGGTTTCCTCAAAGGTTTCGCGAATCGCCGTCAGCGCCAGTGCCCGGGCGCGCGGCGGTGGGCAAGTGCGCGCCAGCGCGGTTGCCGTCAGCGGATTGAGCTCCGACGCTGCCGGGGCACGGAAATCGGCCGGGTGGATACGTCCGCCCGGGAACACCCATTTGTCGGGCATGAAGGCATGGCCGCGTACCCGCCGGCCCATCAGGACGCGGGGGTTGGGCCCGTCACGGCGGATGACGAGCAAGGTCGCGGCGTCGCGCGGCCGGATATAGGGCAGCTTCGGGTCGGGGCTGTCGTCGATCACACCAGCGTGCCAAGCGAGGCGCGATCAAAATCGCGCAGCTCGTCGAAGCGGCCGTCGCGCACCTTGGTGGCCCAATCGGGATCGACAATCAGCGCGCGGCCGACGCCGACCAGATCGAACTCGTCGCGCTCCAGTCGTTCGAGCAACCGGTCGATGCTGGCGGGCTGCGAGGCTTCTCCCGCGAACCCGGCGATGAATTCGCCCGACAGGCCGACACTGCCCACGGTGATGGTCGGCACGCCGGTCACCTTTTTCGCCCAGCCGGCAAAGTTGAGGCCATCATCGCCATCGATTTCGGGGAATTCGGGTTCCCAGAAACGGCGTTGCGAACAATGCAGTACATCGGCGCCGGCATCGATCAGCGGCGCCAGCCATTCGGTCATTTCCGCCGGATTAAGCGCGATTTTGAACGTGTAATCCTGCTGCTTCCACTGCGAGAGACGGATGATGACCGGGAAGTCGGGCCCGACTTCGGCGCGCACTGCTTTTAGGATCTCGGCGGCAAAGCGCCCGCGTTCGCCGATCGTCGGGCCGTTATAGCGGTCGCTGCGTTCATTGGTGCCCGTCCAGAAGAACTGGTCGATCAGGTAACCATGGGCGCCGTGCAGCTCGACCGCGTCGAATCCCAGCCGCTTCGCCTCGCCTGCGGCACGGCCGAAGGCGGCGATGGCATCGGCGACATCGACATCGCTCATGGCATGACCGAAAGGCTTGCCGGGCTTGAACAGGCCCGACGGGCTTTCCTGCGGCGGCGGGTTGGGGTTGGCATGGTTGCGGGCGGCACCGACATGCCACAACTGCGGGGCGATCAGGCCGTGGCCGGCATGGGTTTCGGTCACAACCTTGCCCCAGCCGGGCAGCGCCGCGCCGAAGAAATTGGGGACATTGGGGTCGTTGACCGAGCCGGTGCGTTCTACTCCGGTACCTTCGGTAACGATCAGGCCGACACCGCCTTCGGCCCGGCGGCGATAATAGGCGGCGACATCGTCACCCGGAATGCCGCCCGGCGAAAAGCTGCGTGTCATCGGCGCCATGACAATGCGGTTGGGCAGGGTCAGGCCCTTGAGGATGAAGGGGCGAAACAGCGGATTGGTCATGCGCGCGAGGCCTTGGTTCGAAAAACGGAACCAGCTCCGCCTAAAGCCCCCACCCGGTGATGACAAGCGGGCGGGGTTGCCGCTGGCGCTGCCGACGCCTAGACGCTCCGGCTCGTTCGAGCGCAGGAAGTACCGCCATGGCCGGGGAGTCCCCCCAGACCGATTTGCCACTGTCGTTCGCCGGGCTCTTGCGCCTGGCGACGCCGGTCGTCGTGTCGCGACTCGGCATCATGGCGATGGGCCTCGTCGATGCGGTTGTCGTCGGGCAATATTCATCGACCGAATTGGGGTATCAGGCGCTCGGCTGGGCGCCGACCGGCGTGGTCATTACCGCTGCGGTCGGGCTGTTATCGGGGGTGCAGGTGATGACCTCCCAAGCCATCGGCGATGGTCGCGTCGCTGAAACCGGCGCGATACTGCGCCGCGGCTGCGCCTATGCCTTCTGGATCGGAATTGCTGCTGCCGTCATTCTTGCTGGTCTCGGCGGTCCGGTCATGCATCATCTCGGGCTCGATCCGGCGCTTGCGGATGGCGCGACCCCGGTGCTGCAAGTGTTGGCACTTTCGTTGCTGCCGATCCTTATTGCCGATGCTGGGGTCTTCTGGCTGGAAGCGCATGGCCGCGCCGTTCCGGGGATGATCGCCATGTGGGGCGCCAATGTCGTCAATCTGCTGCTTAACCTGTGGCTGGTACCGGGAGGCAATGTGTTTGGCACATCGGGGGCGGTGGCAAGCGGCTGGGCGACGTTCGTGTCGCGGGTCGCGCTGCTGGTGTTCGTGTGGCTGCTGATTGCGCGCTGGCCGCAGGCGCGCGCGCTTGGCGTTTTCACGCGCGCGCCACGCGACCCGGTGGCGGCCGCCGAAATGCGCCGTGTCGGCTATGGTGCGTCGGTTAGCTATACCGTCGAGGCCGGGTCGTTCGCGGCCATGTCGATTATCGCCGGCTGGCTGGGCGCGCTGGCGGTGGCGAGTTGGGCGATCGTGCTCAATCTTGCGGCGTTGATCTTCATGGTGCCGCTCGGCCTGTCGACGGCGACGAGCGTGTTCGTTGGCCGGGCCCATGGCGCCGGCGATGCGGCCGGGGTACGGCGCGCGGCGGCGCTGGGGTTTCGCGCGACCTTGGTGATGACGCTGCTGATCTGCGGCGGGGTCGCGTTCGGTAATCATGCGCTGGCGGCGGGCTACACCGCCGACCCGGCGGTGCAAGTCGTGGCGGCGGCGGCGCTGCTGTTGTCGTGCCTCTTCTATGTCGCCGATGGCTTGCAGGTCGTCGCGGCGCAGGCCCTGCGGGCCCGCGGCGACATCTGGATGCCGACGGTGACACATTTCACCAGCTATATTCTCGTCATGATGCCCGCCGGCTATCTGTTCGCGGTGCGGCTGGGGCTGGGGGTCAACGGGCTGGTGTGGGCAATCATCCTCGCCAGTCTGGTGTCGGCGGCGCTGTTATGGGGGCGGTTCCTGTGGCTTGATCGGGGGCGTACATAGATTGTCATCCCGGGCTTGACCCGGGACCCCGCTTTTATTGGACGATCGACAAGCAAGCCGGGCCTCGGGTCGGGCCCGGGGTGACAGAAAAATAGTCAGCTCCTGAGCGCCTCGATCGGGCTCAGCTTTGCGGCGCGCGTTGCCGGCCACCAGCCGAAGAAGATGCCGATCGACGCCGATACCGCAAAGGCGATACTGATTGCGAACAGCGTCACTGCCGTGTCGAATCCGATGAACTTGCCGACGAGCATCGCAAGCCCGGTGCCGACGGCGACGCCGATGCCGCAGCCGATCAACGACAGCATCAGCGCTTCGAGCAGGAACTGCAGCCGTACCGCCGCGCGTGAGGCGCCTATCGCCATGCGGATGCCGATTTCGCGGGTGCGTTCGGTGACGCTGACCAGCATGATGTTCATGATGCCGATGCCGCCGACAACGAGGCTGATCGAGCCAATGGCGGCAAGCAGCAGTGAGATCGCGGCGGTAGTCGTCGACAGCGTGTCAGTGATTGCTGTCAGGTTGGCGACCGAAAAATCATCATCGTCGTTGATCTTCAGCCGGTGGGTGCGGCGCAGCAGATAGGTGATATCGCGTTCGACCTGGTCGAGCGCATCAGCTGAAGCGACGCTGACCGAGATCGAGCGGATCGAGCGGCGAAAGGCATTGCCTTGTAACAAGCGCAGCGCGGTCGTCAGCGGCACGATAATGACATCGTCGCGGTCCTGCCCGCCAAAGCCCTGGCCGCGTTTTTCCATGATGCCGATGACGCGCAGGCTGACCCCCTTGGCGCGGATGGTCTGGCCGAGCGGATCGCTGGCGCCGAACAATTTGTCGGCGACCGTCTGGCCGAGCACCGCCACCCGCGCGCCGGCGCGTTCCTCGCGTTCAGTAAAGGTGCGGCCGTCGCCGACGGTCCATTCGTTGACGAGGAAATAGGCCGGCACCGATCCCGTCACCTGCGTCGCCCAGTTGACCGGCCCGGCAACGACCTGCGCCGGTACATTGGTCGAGGGCGCGGCCGCCACGACATTGTCGATCTCGGCGATGCGGCCGGCATCATCGATGCGCAGCGTCGCCCCCGAGCCGGCGCCGCCGCTAAGCGGCCCCGAGCGCCCGCTGCCGGCGGTGACGATGAGCAGGTTGGAACCCAATCCTGCGATCGATTCGGACACCTGTTTCTGCACGCCGCCGCCAATGGCGAGCATCAGGATGACCGCCGCCACCCCGATGATCATGCCGAGCATGGTCAGCACCGAGCGCAGCCGGTTGGCGATCAGCGCACTCCACGCTTCGGCGAGCATTGTCGCGATCATGTCGCCACGCCCTCAAGGCGCCGGATGGTCACGCTGCCGTCCCCTCCGCATGGCCGTACAGCGCGGCTTCGGTCGGCGGGCCATCATAAAACACCCGGCCATCCTGGATGCGGACGACGCGGTTGGTGGCGCGCGCCACTTCCGGGTCATGGGTGACGATCACCACTGTCACTCCCTGTTGTTCGTTGAGGCGGCGAAACAGCGCCAGCACTTCGATGCCGGTCTTGGTATCAAGCGCGCCGGTCGGTTCGTCGGCGAGCAGCAGTTCGGGGCTGTTGGCAAGGCTGCGCGCCACTGCGACACGTTGTTGCTGGCCGCCCGACAGCTGGCTGGGGCGCGATTTCGGTTTGTCACCGATGCCGACGCTGGCCAGCAACGTCTGCGCGCGCAGATCGCGATCGCGCTTGGCAATGCCCGAATAAACCATCGGCAGCGCGACATTGGCCAGCGCCGACAGTCGCGGCAACAGGTTGAACTGCTGGAAAACAAAGCCGATGCCGGCGTTCCGCAACCGCGCCAGTGCGGTTTCGGACAGCGTCGCGGTATCGGTGCCGTCGAAGCGGTAGATCCCGGCGGTTGGGGTGTCGAGGCAGCCGATGATGTTCATCAGCGTCGATTTGCCCGAACCCGATGGCCCCATGATCGAGATCAACTCACCTTTTTGCACGGCCAGGTCGACACCGTGCAAAGCGCGGAAGGTGCCGGCTTCCGACTCATAGTCCTTGATGACATTGTCGAGGGCGAGCAGTGCGGTCACTTCCGGGCGCCGCCGACCCTGCCGCCATCCTTGCCCGTCTTGTCGTTCTTGTACTTGCTGTCGGGCGGACCGGAAAAGATGCCGCCGGCCTTTTTGTCGGGGGTCGCCTTGCCGGTGATGACTGTCTCGCCGGCCTTGAGATTGCCCGAAACGATCTCGCTATTGTCGGTATCCGACGCGCCGAGCCGAACCTGGCGGGCCTGGGGCTGGCCGGCGACGAACGCGAACACCGTCACTTCATCGGGATCACGTGGGCGGTTGCCGGGGCTGCGCTGCGGTTTCCAGCCTTCGGGCTTGAACGACAGGGCGGCGGTGGGCAGCAGCAGCGCGCCCTTTTTCTCGGCGACAATGAAATCGGCGTTGGCGGTCATCCCCGGCAGCAGTGCGCCATCGGGGTTGGCCGCCTTCACGATGACAGTATAGGTCACGACATTTTGCTGCGTCGTCGGGTTGAGCCGGATCTGATCGACGATACCGGTGAACAGGCGGGTGCCATAGGCATCGACGCTGAAATCGACCCGCTGCCCGGGCTTCACTTTCGCAATATCGGCTTCGGCTACCGAGGCTTCGATCTGCATCTGAGTCAGGTCGCGGGCGATCTGGAACAAGGTCGGGGTGTTGAATGAGGCGGCGACGGTCTGGCCAATATCGATCTGGCGGCTGATCACCACCCCCGACACCGGCGAGCGAATGACACTGAAATCGAGATTGGCGCGGTCCTGGCGGATCTGGGCTTCGGCCTGTGCGACCTGCGCTGCGGCGCCCTTGGCCGAGGCTAGCGTCGTTTCATAATCCTGGCGACTGATATAATCCTGCTTGACCAGTTGCGCAGCGCGCGCGGCATTGGCGGCCTGCAATGCCGCGCTGGCGCGGGCGTTGGCAAGACTGGCTTCGCTGGCCTGGAGACGGGACGTGAACAGTGCCGGGTCTAGCCGCAGCAGCACCTGCCCTGCGCTCACGCGATCGTTGAAATCGGCGTAAAGCGCTTCGACCGTGCCTGACACCTGGGTGCCGACGCTGACCACGCGCACCGGGTTGATGACGCCATTGGCGGTGATTTCCTCGGTGAGGTCGCCGGTGCCGACCTCGGCAGTTTTGTATAGCGCCACGGGCGGCGGCGGATTGAGCGCCTTCCAGGCGAAATAGCCGGCGATGGCGGCGACAATGACGCCAAGGATGATCCAGTTGCGCCGTTTCATGCCGAATGTCCCGACTGTTTACCGCTGTTCATCGATTGCCTCGCCGATACCGCCGACGGCGCGCGCCAGTTGCACGTTTGCCGTGCGGACGTTGAATTCGCTCTGCACCAGCTGCTGCCGGGCGCTGGCCAGCGCGCTCTGGGCGTTGAGCAGATCGGCATAGGTACCGAAGCCGGCCTTGTAGCGGCCCTGCGCCAGATCGGCCGATTCGGTTGCGCTTTTTACCAGCACGCGCGCCGTGGCGAGGCTGCTCAACGCATTGTCGAGCGCGACATAGTTGGAATAGACTGTAAGACCGGCCTGTTGCCGTGTCTGTTCGGCGGCCGCCCGCT
Organism: Polymorphobacter sp.; assembly: GCA_049314415.1. Classification (GTDB taxonomy): domain Bacteria; phylum Pseudomonadota; class Alphaproteobacteria; order Sphingomonadales; family Sphingomonadaceae; genus Sandarakinorhabdus. The sequence continues at coordinate 2,763 of JBMOFG010000019.1, read as the reverse complement.
GCTGTTCCAGCCGGGCGCGCGCCGAGGCGATATTATAGCGGGTGTTCCACCCCGAAAACAGCGGTACTGACAGCGACAATCCGGCCGATGAGACATTGCGGTCGATGCTCGTATCGATTGCCGACAGCGTATTTGACGCCTGGACGTTGACGCTCGGCCGCCCTGCCGATTGCGCCAACCGGACATTGGCGGCGGCCGCAGCGACATTGGCGCGGGCGGCCAGCATGTCGGGGCGCAGCCGTTCGGCATCGGCGATCAGCGCGTCGGCGCCCTGTTTGAGCAGATCGCCCGAGGGTAGCGGCGGCGGCGGCGCCAGATCGAGGCTGCGCATCGGCGACAGGCCGGCGGCAACCGCGAGTTGTGCTGCCGCCGTGGCGATGGCACCGCGGGTCTGGATAAGGGTCAGCTCTGCTTGCGCCAGTGAGGTTTCACCCTGCAAGCGGTCGGCAGCGGTGGCGAGGCCGGCGGTCTTGCGCGCCGCAGCAAGGTCACGCGACTGGCGGGCGAAGGCGACATTGGCGACATTGGCGGTTTCGTTGGCGCGGTTGGCGGCGAGACTGTTGTACGCGGTGACGACGTTGAGGACGACACCCTGCGCCGCCTCGGCATAATCCGCGAGCGCGGCGCGTTGCTGCGCGCCGGCGGCGTCGATCTGGGCGCGGCGGCCGCCGCCATCGAACAACAGGTAATTGACTGCCAGCCGCGCCGAGCTGTTGACCTGGGTCAGCACGCTGCTGCCGCTGACAAGATTACCGTTCGAATCGATGAAACCGGTAGTCTGGAAGCTCTTGCTGCTCGACAGCGTCGGGCCGATGCTCAGGTTGACACCGGGCAGTTCGGCGCTGCGGGCGATGCCGATCTGAGCGCTGGCGGCGCGGACACCGGCCCAGGACGCAGCGGTCTGCGGGTTGCGGCACAGCGCGATGTCGACAAGATCCGCCAATGTCAGCGGCCGCGCCGGCATTTCGCCACAGGCAGTCTGGCGCGAGCTGACCGGCGGCGGGGTGGCGGGAATGATCCCGCGCGGATCATCATACGTGCGCGGCGCGACGCTGGCGCCCAGCGCCGGAGAGGCCAGCAACAGGATGGTGAGGGCGGGAAGCAATTTCATCGGGGCTGACCAATCATTACGCAACTTGTGCTTACGCTGCGAGCGATTGTTATCCCTTGCCCATCAATCAGGCTTCATGCGGCAATCCGTCCGCGTTTCTTGCCCGCCACAATCTCGCGCTGCAGATCGGCGACATAGGGTTCGAAATTGACCTGCATGGTGTGGCGGCGGCTGGCGTAATAATGCGCCTGGTAGCGGTGTTCGTCGGCCGCGATCGCCTTTTTCATCGTTGCGGGGTCGGGCAGGGCATATTGGCCTGCCAGGTATGCCAGCAACAATTTGGATTGCTGTTCGGCAAGGTTGACCAATGTCGGCAATGATTGCGCCAGCCCCATGAACCACAGGCCATGCAGGGCAGGGTCAGCCTGCACCATGCGCTTAAACAGCGGGATGTGGTTGTCGGTGATCCGGGCATCCTCGGGGGCCAGGAAGGGAAAGTCGATATTGTAGCCGGTGGCCGTTATGACGACGTCGATGCTCTCGCGGCTGCCATCGGCAAAGACCACGCCATCGCCGTCGAGCCGCGCGATTGCCGGCTTGATGAAGATATCGCCGTTCGACAACCGGCCGAGGAAGTCACCACTTACGGTCGGATGCGCCTCGAGCGGGCGGTGATCGGAGGCAGGCAGGCCATAATCCTCCATCCGTCCGATCGCCTTAGTAATAGTGCGTGCCGCCAGCTTGCGCACCAATCGCAGCGGCATCCAAGCCGGAAGCGGCGTTTTGTCCACCGGTTTGCCATTGAGCGTCTTGGGCAGCACCCAGACCCCGCGTCGGGTCGAGACCATCAGCCGCCCGGCGAGCGAACGCTGGCCAAGCTCGGCGGCGATATCCACAGCACTGTTGCCCATGCCGACGACGAGCACCCGCTTGCCGATCGTGTCGACCGGTTTGAAAGGAGTCTTATAGTCATGGGCGTGGATTATCTGGCCGTCGAAATGCCCAGGCCATTCGGGACGATTGGGCGACCAATGATGGCCATTGGCGACGATTACGGTGGCGTAGCGGCGGGTGCCGTGGCGGGTGGTCACCTGCCATTCGTTGCCGGCGCGTTCCACGCGCGTGACCGGGCTGTCGAACTGAACCAGCGGCCGCAGTCCAAAGTGATCGACATAATCGTTGAAATACTGCGCGATCAGGCTGTGATGGGCGAAATCCGGCCAATCGGCGGGCACCGGAAAATCCTCGAACTGTAACCGTGTCTTGGATGTGTCGATATGCAGTGATTGATAGGCACTGCTCATCCCATTGGGGTTGTCATAGGCCCAATTGCCGCCGATTCGGTCCGATGCTTCGAACCAGTCGAAGGCGATGCCGGCAAATTTCAGACGCTTGGCCGTGGTGAAACCGGAACAGCCGGCGCCGATCAACACGATTTTTGGCGTATCCTTCATAGGTCCACGCTAGCGCGTCCGGCAGTTGTTCGCTACGGCCGATGACATGTCTGAATCTTGCACCCACCTCCTGCTGTTTGGCGCCACCGGCGACTTGTCGAAGCGGATGCTGCTGCCATCCCTTTATAACCTCGATGCCGACTCTCTTTTACCCGACCGCCTGCGCATCATCGCCACGGCGCGCAGCGAATTTGATACGCCCGGCTTTGTTGCGGTCGCAGCTGCCGCGCTGGATCAATTCGTCGACGCCGAACGCCG
>JBMOFG010000018.1:0-12972 GCA_049314415.1 Polymorphobacter sp. | reverse complement strand
ATGCCGTCATGTGGTCCGGCATCCTGCGGCTGCGCGCCACCGTCGCGCCGCTGGCACCGTCCTCCACTCCCGACCAGATTGCCGCCATGGTTGCCGATTCGGGCGCCCAGCTGGTCTTCGTCGATGCCGTTGCCCGCGCCGATTTTGCCGCGGTACTCACCGACCAGGTGCTTGTCGACCTCGATCATCTCGACAACTGGATCGACACCAGCGCCGCCCTCCCGCCGCTGCCGCCGCTCGATGAAGCCGCCGCCTTCAACATCATCTATTCATCGGGCACCACCGGCACGCCCAAGGGCATCATCCAGTCGGCAGCGATGCGATCGCTGCACATTATCGGCGGCAAGGTGCTCGGCTATGATGGCGACACCGTCTCGCTTCTGTCGACACCGCTTTATTCCAATACAACCCTGGTGGCTTTCCTCCCCACCCTGGCCTGGGGTGGCACCGTTGTGCTGCAGCCCAAATTCAACAGCACAGCCTGGCTCAAGCTCGCCCAAACCCATGCCGCCACCTATACGATGCTCGTGCCTGTCCAGTATCGCCGCGTCCTTGCCGACCCGGCGTTCGATGACCACCAGCTGTCATTTAAGATGAAATTCTGCACGTCGGCGCCGTTCCCCGCCGAATTAAAGGCCGAAGTGCTGGGCCGCATGCCCGGCGGCCTCGTTGAATTCTTCGGCATGACCGAAGGCGGCGTCAGCTTCGTCTTTCCGGCACACCTGCATCCCGACAAGCTGCACACCGTCGGTCGGCCGAGCGACGGCCACGCCGTCCGGATCATCGATGAGGATGGCGCAGACGTGCCGCCAGGCACCCCGGGTGAAATCGTCGGCCAGTCACCGGCGACGATGAACGGCTACAAAAATCGCCCCGACCTGACCGAAAAAGCCTTCTGGACCGCGCCCGACGGCTCAAAATGGCTGCGCACCGGCGATATCGGCCGCATTGATGGCGAAGGCTTCCTGACCTTGATGGACCGCGCCAAGGACATGATCATCTCGGGCGGTTTCAACATTTACCCGAGCGACATCGAAGCCGTCATCCTGGCACAGACCGGCGTCGTTGAAGCCGCGGTCGTCGGCATCGCCTCGGACCGCTGGGGCGAAACGCCGGTAGCTTTTGTGGTGGCACCGGGCGCTGACGCGGCATCCCTGCGCGAAAGTGTCAACGCCGCAGTCGGCAAAACACAGCGTCTCGCTGATCTCGTGCTGGTCGACGAGTTGCCACGCAGCCATATCGGCAAGGTGCTGAAGCGCGAATTGCGCGACGGGTTTGGCGGCCGGGTGGCTTAAGGGCCTCCGGCGCCTACCGCAACCCGGCCAGCGCAGCCCTTGCGGCCGCCACTGTTCGCCCCACATCGTCGGCACTGGTGTTCCAGCCACAGACGCTGATCCGCATGACGCGCGCACCGTTCCAGGTGCCGCCGCTGAGAAAAGCTTCGCCGCTGGCGTTGATCGCGGCGATCACGACATCGCTGATATTGCTTCCATCGGCGGCATCGAAGCGAATCAGCCCCTGGTTGAGCACCGGCCGCGCCAGCCCGGTGGCGCCGGGCAGCGCCGCGATTCCGGCGTAAATCGCCGCGGCATGGTCGCAGCAGCGCTCGATCATCGCTGCCAGACCGTCGCGGCCCAACTCCATCAAGGCTGCAAGCGCCGGCAGCGCGCGGGCGCGGCGTGACCATTCGGGGGTGAAATCCATCGGGTCGCGCACCGGGCCGCCGGTTGTCAGATAGGCCGCCGTCATCCGCATCGCCGCGCTGTGCGCCGCCGGATCGCGGGTGATCGCCATGCCGCAATCATAGGGGGTGTTGAGCCATTTATGGCCATCGGTCGCCCAGCTGTCGGCAAGCTCGATGCCAGCCACCTGCGGCGCCAGCCGCGGGCTGGCGTTGGCCCAGAGCCCGAAAGCGCCATCGACATGCACCCAGGCGCCTGCCGCCTGCGCAATCGGGCAGAGGAGGGCGAAATCATCCGATGCGCCGATGTTGAGATCGCCGGCGTTGAGCGCCACGATCGTCGGCGCCCCCGGCGCTTCGGCCAGCGCCGCCGTAAGCGCCGCCACGCTCACCTTGCCCGGTTCGTCACCGTCCAGCAGCACGATGCAACCGGTCCCGAAACCCAGCAAACGCAGCGCCCGGGTTAGCGAACCATGGTGGTGGGCATTGGCAAGGACACGGATCGGCGGCGCCCCAAACAGCCCGTCGCGTTCGACATCCCAGCCGACGCGCGCCAGCACGGCATGACGCGCAGCCGCAAGCGCGGTGGCATGCGCCATCTGGCAGCCGGTGACAAAAGCATAGCTGGCATCCGCCGGCAGGCGCAGCGCTTCGAGGAGGAACCGCCCCGCGACTTCCTCGAGCACCGCACCGGCGGGGCTGGTGGAGGCGAGCACGGCATTCTGATCCCATGCCGAACACATGATGTCGGTTGCCAGCGCGGCAGGCAGGGCGCCGCCTTTCACCCAAGCAAAGAATCGCCCGCCGGCATTGCCCGTCAGCCCGGGCTCAGCGGCCGCAGCAATGGCGCGAACGACATCGGCTGCCGGCATGCCGGCAGCGGGGAAATGCGCTGGCAAAGGCGCCCGCATCTCGGCCGGAGTGCCGCGCGACGCCACCGGGCGGGTGTCGAGCGAACCAAGAAAGCGCCGGGCTTCGGCGATGGCGATATCGAGTGTATCCATGGCTGCGCAGTTAGCAACGCCGTCTCGGCTTGTCGCGCTCATTTCGACCGCTATGTGGTTAACGGCTAAGTCCGGCACGTCAAATGTTGGCGCCACGCCAGCAGATGCGCTAATCTCGCGTTGCGCAACCAGAAAGCTGCCTGCCGATGCCCAGCAAGATCTATCCTGATGCTGCCGCCGCGCTTGATGGTGTAGCGTTTGACGGCATGTCGGTCCTGTCGGGGGGCTTCGGCCTGTGCGGTATCCCCGAGAAGCTGATCTCGGCGCTGCGGGATACCGGGGTGAAGGGGCTGACCTGCATTTCGAACAATGCCGGGGTCGATGGCTTCGGCCTCGGGCTGCTGCTCGAAACCCGGCAGATTGCCCGGATGGTGTCGAGCTATGTCGGCGAGAATAAGGAATTCGAGCGGCAATATCTCGCCGGCGAACTCCAGCTTGAATTCAACCCGCAGGGCACCCTGGCCGAGCGCATCCGGGCGGGCGGCGCCGGCATTCCGGGCTTTTATACCAAGACCGGCGTCGGGACTCTGGTTGCCGAAGGCAAGGAAGTGAAAGCCTTCAACGGCGAGGACTATATACTCGAAACCGGGATCACCGCCGACCTTGCCATCGTCAAGGCGTGGAAGGCAGACCCTTATGGCAATCTTGTCTTCCGCAAGACTTCGCGCAATTTCAACCCGATGATGGCGACCGCCGGCAAGATAACGATCGCCGAAGTCGAAGAACTCGTCGAACCGGGCGCGCTCGACCCCGATCACATCCACACCCCCGGCATCTATGTTCAGCGGCTGTTCGTCGGCCAGAATTACGAAAAGCGCATCGAACAGCGCACGGTCCGGGTCCGCGAAACGGCATGATCTTCCGGCTGTTCAAGGCGCTGGGCTGGCGGCCGTCGTGGGAACGGCTGGAGCATGACCAAGTGCTGCGCGTTAAGGCCGATGACGATTGCATCACCATCACCCCGATGCTGAAGCCGTTGACCAAGCCGGCGGCGCTCGGCGGCATTGCTTGGCGGCTCGGCTATTGGGGTTTCAAGATCGGTAACCGTCGCGAGCCCCGGCTGTCGCGTCGTGAAACGCGCGATCTGCGCTATCTCATTCCCAGCCATGACCGCGCCACCATGGTCGATTATGCCGTGCCGCTGCGTATCGAACGCGAGGAACAGACCCATGCGCTTGGCTATGACCTGCTGGTCGACGCGCTTGGCCTGGCCGAACGCCAGATGACCATGCCTGAGCTGGAAACAATGATCCGCACCGCCATCCTGACCGCGTTGCCCCCCGAAAAGGCGAGCGCGCTCGCCGCCGCCCTGAAATAGGATTGCCCGATGGCCTGGAACCGTGACGAACAGGCGGCCCGCGCTGCGCGCGAACTGCAGGACGGGTTTTACGTCAACCTCGGCATCGGCATGCCGACGCTGGTCGCCAACCATATCGCACCGGGCATCGACATCACGCTGCAGAGCGAGAACGGCATGCTCGGCATGGGGCCGTTTCCCTATGAAGACGAAGTCGATGCCGATCTGATCAATGCCGGCAAGCAGACGATCACCGAATTGCGCCGCTCGAGCTACTTCAGCAGCGCCGACAGTTTCGCAATGATCCGCGGTGGCCATATCGACCTGAGCATTCTGGGCGCCATGGAAGTCGCTGAAAACGGCGATCTCGCCAACTGGATGATCCCTGGCAAGATGGTCAAAGGCATGGGCGGTGCCATGGACCTGGTCGCCGGCGTCAAGCGCATCATCGTGCTGATGGAGCATAATGCCAAATCGGGCGAGGCCAAATTCAAGAAGGCCTGCACCCTGCCGCTGACCGGCAAAAGCGTCGTCGACATGGTGATTTCCGATCTTGCCGTGCTCGCCCGCCCGGCACGGAGCGCGGCCTTCAAATTGATCGAGCTGGCACCCGGCGTCAGCCTCGATGATCTGCGTAGCAAGACCGAGGGCCATTTCGAGGCCTGATGGCGACGCGGCTGGGCCTAACGCTGCGCCTGCACCATGGCGACGCCATCGCGATCGGCCCCGGCAAGGCCGATCTGCTCGCCGCGATTGCCGACACCGGCTCGATTGCCGCCGCGGCGCGTACGCTCGGGCTGAGCTATCGCCGCGCCTGGGTGATGGCCGAAACTATCAACACCAGCTTTGCCGAGCCACTTATTACCGCCAGCAAGGGCGGCGGTGGTGGCGGCGGCACGCGGTTGACCCCGGCCGGCACAATGGTGCTGGCGCGCTATCGCGCCATGGTGGCAGCGGCACTGGCAGCGACGGAGCCTGATGCCGCGGCGTTGCTGGCGCTGCTGCGGTAGAGCCTGCGCGCTTAATCGCGTCCGACCCAATGTAGCCCGGCACCATAGCGCGCCAGCCAACGCTTGGTCGCCGACATGTGCGGGTCAAGGCTGGCGTGCAGGGCGTGGAAGGCCGGGCTGTGATTATGGTGCACCAGATGCGCGACTTCATGCGCCACGACATTGTCGCGCACGAACGCCGGAGCGAGCATCAGGCGCCAGCTATACGCGATGCGCGCTGCCTCTCCCGGGCGCGGCGCGGCACAACTGCCCCAGCGGCCGCGCGGGTCACCGATCCGAACCTGCGCCACTTCATGCCCGACCATGGCGGCGAAGCGCCGGGTGGATGAGGTCAGGTCGGCAAGCGCTTCGGCCTGCAACCAGCGCAAGGTGCGCGCCGCGAGCAAGGGTTCCGGGCCGCCGATTTCCAGCCGGTCGCCGCTGCGTACCGGTGTGCGCTTATGGGCGGGATGCCAATCGATGGTCAGGTCCTCACCGTCGAAGGGGATGCGGGCGCCCGGCCGAATCGGGCGTGGCTGCGGCCATTTTGCCACCTGCGCCGCCAGCCAGCCGTGATGGCTGGCGAGCAGTTTCAGCGCTTCGGCCACGCCGCCGCGCGGCGGCAAACTGATCTGCACGACGCCGAGCACGCTGTTGGCGCGCAGCTTGATGGCGCGGGCGGCGGGGTGACGCTCGGCGACGACCGGCAAGTCGCGCCCGGCGACGGTGACCGTCGCCGGCAGTTCGGCGCGGCCGAACAGGCTCAGAGGTCGCCCTCGATGATGTGGTTTTCGAGATCGCCGACATCGTCTTCGGAAACCGTCTTGCCGCGCACCGAGATGCCGGCCTTGTGGACCGATTGCGGATCGCCCGAGACCAGCGGGTGCCAGTCAGCCAAGCCTTCGCCATTGTAGAGACGCTGATAAGCGCAGGATGCCGGCAACCAGTCGATGGTTTCAAGCTTGGCCGGGGTCAGCCGCACGCATTCGGGCACCTGCGCCTTGCGATTGGGATAGTCTTTGCACAGCGCGGTGCGTGGATCGAGCAGACGGCACGCGACATTGGTCGGGAAAATCTGCCCGGTCTCGTCATCTTCCAGCTTGTGGACGCAGCATTTACCGCAGCCATCACACAAGCTCTCCCATTGGGCCCGCGTCATCCGGTCGAGCGGGGTGGTCTCCCAGAACGGTCTAGCGGACATGGGTTTCCAACATAGCGGTCACATCCGCCGCCGTACTGCCATGCGGCAGGAAAGCGATCGGCGCGCCATCGGGGCCGAAAAGGTAAAAGACGGCGAAATGGTCGACGAGATAGTTTTCGGGGTCGGAGGTCGCGACCTTTCTGGCATAGATGCCGTAATTCTTGAGCGCCGCAGCGATGGCGACCGGTGTGCCGGTCAGCCCGATCAGCCGCGGGTGAAAGGCCGTGACAAAGGCCTTCAATGCCGCCGGATCATCGCGGCCGGGATCGACAGTGATGAAGATCGGCTGCACCTTTGCCGCGCGGCCCGATCGCGCCTGTTCATAGGCCTGCAGCCCACGCGCGAGCACGCCGGCATCGGTGGGGCAGACATCGGGGCAGAAGGTGTAACCAAAATACATCAGGCGATACCGACCCTTGAAATCGGCATCGGTCACCGGCTTGCCGTTCTGGTCGATCAGCGCAAACGCACCCCCAAGGCTCGATCCCGTCATGTTGCCGGGCGGTGGCGCCGTAAAACGCATCCAGCCCAGGATGAAGGCGAGCAGGATGGCGAGCGCAAGCACCAGCCAGCGGGTGCGGCTGTTCATTGGACGCGGAGGCGTTTATGCGGAACCATGGCGCCGGAATAGAATGGCGCGGGAGGCTTGTCGATGCAGTCTGTAATGCGGGCGATGGTTGCGCTTGTGAGCAACGGCGCGAAGCAACTGTCGCTGGGAATGGCCATTGTGGCGCTGGCGCTTGCCAGTCCGGCAGCGGCACAATTCACCGACAGTTATTATTTCATCAAGGCCGTCAAGGACAAGGACGGCGCCAAGGCGCAGGAAATTCTCGACAAGCCGGGCACCACCGTCGTCAACACCCGGGACAGCGATACCGGTGACACCGGACTGCACATCGCGGTCAAGCGCGGCGATATCGCCTGGGTCGGTTTCCTGCTGCAAAAAGGTGCCAACACCAATGCCCGCGACCGCGAAGGCAATAGCCCGCTGATGATCGCCGCCCAAACTCGCTGGGCCGAAGGCGTGCAGCTTTTCTTGCAGATCAAGGTGCAGATCGACCTGCAAAACCGGCTGGGGGAAACCGCGCTGCTCAAGGCGGTGCAGGGTCGCGATACCGATATGGCCAAGCTGTTGATCGATGCCGGCGCCAATCCCGACCTGTCCGACAACAGCGGGACTTCGGCACGTACGCTGGCGGCAAACGACCCCCGCGCCACGCAGATCGCCAAGCTGTTCAAAGACCTGCCAGTGCGCAAGACAAAACCGGCGCAGGGGCCATCGCTCTGACAAACGCTGTGCGCGATCGCTTTGTCGCATGGTCGCAGAGCGGTTTCATCGCTAGGACAAGATGATGGAACGCCCATCCATTGCCGCTGCCGCGTTCGACCGACCGGGTGTGCGCGTACGCACGCTGGTTGGCTTGCGCTGGATCGCAATCGGCGGCCAACTTGCAACGCTGTTGTTCGTTGGTTTTTACCTCGGCTATCCACTGCGCTGGCCGTCGTTGCTTGCCGCGATCGCGGCGTCCGTGGTGCTCAATATCGGGCTGATGACGCTATATGGCCGCAATGCCCGCTTGCAAGGGCGTGACCTTGCGATGCACCTTGCCTTCGATCTGCTGCAGGCGGGCGCGCTGCTGTTCATGACCGGTGGCCTCGTCAACCCTTTCTCCATCCTGCTCATCGTGCCGGTAACGATTGCGGCCACACTGCTGCCGGCCGGGGCGATGGCCCTGCTGGGCGCAATGGCATGTACGGTGGTGCTGGTGCTGCAGCTATGGGCGCTGCCATTGCCCTGGATCGGCCCGCCACCGGCATTTCCGCCAGTGTATCAGTTTGGTGTGGCGACGGCGCTGACACTCGCGGTTGGTTTCCTGGCCATTTATCTCTGGATGGTTTCGGCCGAAGCCCGCGACCGGGCGCGAGCGTTGGTGGCAACCGAGGCGGCGCTGACCCGCGAATCGCGCATGGCGGCATTGGGCAGCCTTGCCGCCGCGGCCGCACATGAACTGGGCGGGCCGCTCGGCACCATCACGCTGGTTGCACACAGCCTGGCCGATCAGTTGGGCGACGACCCCGATTTCGGCGAGGACATCCGCCTGCTCGAATCCGAAGCCAAGCGCAGTCGCGGCATATTGGTGCGTATCGCCCAGCGCGCCGAAGCCGAAGACCCCTTTGCCCAACTGGGGCTCGACGTGCTGCTCCACGAAGTCGCGCACAGCATCCAGCCGGCCCGCGTGCCGGTGCGGGTCGATGCCGCGGCACCCCAGCCGACGGTGCGGCGCTCGCCCGAGCTGCTGCACGGGCTTGCCAATCTCGTCGCCAATGCCGTCCGCCACGCCGGCTCGGCGGTCGAGCTGCGCGCCATCACCACGGCAAACGAGATCGGCATTTCGGTGATGGACGATGGCGCCGGTTTCCCCACCGAAGTGCTGCCGCGGCTTGGGGAGCCTGATCTTGGCCCGTCGCATTCGGGCTCGGGCGGCACCGGACTCGGCATCTTCATCGCCACGACCCTGCTCGAACGCACCGGCGGCCGCTTGCACTTCAGCAATCGCGTCCAAGGCGGCGCACAGGTCGACGTGCGCTGGCCGCGCACCCATATCGAAGCGGAAAAGGACTGACACCATGGCGACAACGCCCACCCCCACCATGCCGCTGCTGCTGGTCGATGACGATGCGCCCTTCCGGCAACGCCTGCAGGTGATGCTGACCCGCAAGGGTTTCGACGTCACTGCCGTCGGCAGCATCGCCGAAGCCCGGGTCGAAGCTGTCAAGCTGAAGCCCGGTCATGCCGTGCTCGATATCCGGCTGGAGGACGGCAATGGCCTCGACCTTGTTGCCGAACTGCGTACCTTCAACCCCGATGTGCGCATCGTCATGCTGACCGGCTATGGCAACCTTGCCACCGCCGTGGCCGCAGTGAAGGCCGGCGCGGTGGATTATCTGGCCAAGCCCGCCGATCCCGAGGACATCGTCCGCGCCCTCAGCGCCGAAACCGGCGAACGCCCCGAAGCGCCACCCGAGCCGATGTCCGCCGACCGCGTACGGTGGGAACATATCCAGCGCGTCTATGAGTTGTGCGAACGCAACGTATCGGAAACCGCGCGGCGGCTGAAGATGCACCGGCGGACGCTGCAACGCATCCTGGCCAAGCGCAGTCCGAAGTAAGTCGCCGCGCCGCGAGCGCGCAGCGCGCCGACAGGCGCAAGACCGGCCGACAGGGCAGCGCGCGCTCCTGCGCGCTGAACCTGTCCGACGTCCCCGCACCCGATTGTTGGCCCTTAGCGCTTCCGGCTCGCCTTTTCCGCCAGCCCCGACACGCCCTCGCGGCGCGCTAGCTCCGCGCGGATATCATCGAAGCTCAATCCGGCATCGGCGAGCAGAACGGTGAGGTGGAACATCAGGTCGCTGGCTTCGCCGATAATTTCGGCACGATCGCGGGCCATCGCGGCAATGACAAGTTCCACCGCTTCCTCGCCCAGCTTCTGGGCGATCTTGCCACGGCCCTTGGCGGTCAGCTTCGCGACATAGGATGTGGCGGGGTCGCTGTGGCGGTTGAGCACCACCCGCGCCATCAACCGATCAAGTACGTCATCACTCATCGCCGCACCGCGATGCCGGCGGCGGCCATGGCGGCCTTGGCATCGGCAACCGACGCCTGGCCGAAGTGGAAGATCGAAGCAGCAAGCACAGCACTGGCATGCCCGTCGACAACGCCGCTGACAAGGTCTGCAACGCTGCCAACCCCGCCCGAGGCGACGACCGGCACCGGCACCGCATCGGCGATGGCGCGGGTCAACGCCAGATCATAGCCGATGCGGGTGCCGTCACGGTCCATGCTGGTCAGCAGGATTTCGCCGGCACCGAGCCGGGCGGCCTCGATGGCATAGGTGACCGCATCGATGCCGGTGGCCCGCCGGCCGCCATGGGTGAAGATCTCCCAACGACCATCCCCGACCGACTTGGCATCGACCGCAACGACAACGCATTGGTCGCCGAAGCGCATCGCCAATTCGCCAATCAGCGCCGGGCAGGCGACGGCGGCGGAATTGACCGCGACCTTGTCGGCCCCCGCCAGCAGCAGCGCCCGCGCATCATCGACACTGCGCACCCCGCCGCCGACGGTCAGCGGCATGAAACAGGCGTCGGCCGTCGCTTCGACCATGTGCAGCAACGTGCCACGGTCTTCATGCGCTGCGGTAATATCAAGAAAGGTCAGTTCGTCGGCACCCGCGGCATCATAGGCGCGCGCGGCCTCCACCGGATCGCCGGCATCGCGCAGCGCGACGAAATTGACGCCCTTGACGACCCGGCCCCCGGCAACATCGAGACAGGGGATGACACGAACAGCGAGGCTCACGACGCCAACACCAGTGCTTCGGCGAGATCGAGCCGGCCATCATAAAGCGCGCGGCCGGTGATAACCCCTTCAATCCCCGGCTGGCCGACCAGCGCGCGAATATCGTCGAGCCCGGCGACGCCCCCCGAGGCGATGACCGGCAGGGTGGTGGCGGCGGCGAGGTTGAGCGTCGCATCGATGTTGACGCCCTTCAGCATCCCGTCGCGCCCGACATCGGTGAACAGCAACGCCGCGACCCCCGCATCTTCGAAGCGCTGCGCCAGTTCGGCGACCGAGACGGTCGAGCGCGTTGCCCAGCCGCGCGTCGCGACAAAGCCATCACGCGCATCGACGGCAACGACGATCCGGCCCGGAAAGGCCCGCGCCACTTCGCGTACCAGATCGGCATTTTCAAGCGCGGTGGTACCCATCACCGTGCGCCATACGCCGGCTTCGAGCCAGCGTTCGACATCGGCGCGCGTCCTGATGCCGCCGCCGACCTGCACCCGGCCGCCGAAGCCCGCAATCGCCCGCGCCACGCCGGCGCCATTGCGGCTCGCCCCGGCAAAAGCACCATCGAGATCGACGACATGCAGCGCCTTGGCGCCGGCATCGGCGAACAGTTTTGCCTGCGCGCCCGGATCATCGGCATAGATGGTGGCGCGGTCCATATCGCCTTCGGCGAGCCGCACGCACTGGCCGCCCTTCAGGTCGATGGCGGGAAAAATGATCATGCGGCGAGCCAGGCTTTCAGAAACGCCAACCCATAGGCCTGGCTCTTTTCCGGGTGAAACTGCACCCCGGTGATGTTGCCGCGCGCAACGATGGCGGGAAAGGCGCCGCCATGGTCCGAGGTGGCGCGGACATCGCCGGCATCATCAGGGTCGAAGCGATAACTGTGGACGAAATAGGCATCGCCTTCCGCCACGTTGCTGGCGTTGACGGCGCTGACCCTGTTCCACCCCATGTGCGGGATCTTCAGCGCCGGATCATCCGGCAGCAGCCGTGTCACCGTACCGGGCAACCAGCCAAGACCGCGGTGCACGCCATGTTCATGGCCCTCGGTCGCCAGCAACTGCATCCCGACACAGATGCCGAGGAACGGAACCCGTCGGCCCTGCACGGCGTCCGCCAGCGCCAACTCGATCCCGGCGGCGCCGCGCAAGGCGGTGATGCACTGCGCAAAGGCCCCAACACCGGGGAGCACAATACGATCGGCGCTGGCGATGCGCGCCGGATCTGCAGTAATTTCGACATTTTCGGCCCCAGCAGCCGCGAGCGCCCGCGCCGCGGACCGCAGATTGCCGGCGCCGTAATCGACGACGGCGACGCGTTCAGGCACCGGAAGCGCCCGGTGCCCCGCCGAGCGTGCCCTTAGTCGATGGCACCGCATCGGCCTTGCGCGAATCGATCGCCACCGCCACCCGGAGCGCCCGCGCCAGACCCTTGAAACAGCTTTCGGCAATATGGTGGTTGTTGACGCCATAAAGCGTTTCGATGTGCAGCGTAATGCCCGCGGACCCGGCAAAGGCGGCAAAGAACTCCTTGACCATCTCGGTATCGAGATCGCCAAGTTTCGGCTGGGTGAACGCCGATTTCCACACCAGATAAGGCCGCCCCGAAATATCGAGCGCCACGCGCGTCAGCGTTTCGTCCATCGGAATCAGCGCATCGCCATAGCGCGTAATGCCCTTGCGGTCGCCGAGCGCCTTGGCAAACGCCTCTCCGAGCGCGATACCACTGTCCTCGGTGGTATGATGGCCATCGATGTGCAGATCGCCCTTGGCGGTCAACATGATGTCGATCAGCGAGTGCCGCGACAATTGTTCGAGCATGTGATCGAGAAAGCCGATGCCCGTCGACACGCGATAGTCCCCGGTGCCGTCGAGATCGACGGTCACTTCGATTGCCGTTTCCTTGGTGGCCCGGCTGACGGTTGCAATGCGGCTCATGGAGGGCGCGGTAGAGCATCGCGGCAGAACGGGCAAGCGCGACGCCGTGCGGGCTATTGGCCCGTCATGACGAACTGATCGGGGAATTTGCCTTTCGCCCCGGCATAAAAGCCCTGGATGATCGGCAGATCGGCGGCATAGTCCCCTGTCGGCCAGAAGGTGGCGGGCAGGCTGACACTTTTGGTCGCATAGTCCATGACGGCAAAGGTGATCGGTACGCCGGCACCCACCGCAATGTGATAGAAGCCCGATTTCCATTTCGGCACGGCCTCGCGCGTGCCTTCGGGGGGCACGGCAAGAACCAGGCTGTCGGCGGCGGCGTAATTGGCCTGCATCGAGGCGACGAGGTCATTGCTCTGCGAGCGGTCGATGGGGATGCAGCCGGTCCATTTGACCAGCCAGCCGAACGGCCCGGTGGTCAGGCTTTTTTTGCCCATGTAATTTAGCCGGATGCGCCAGGCAGCGGCGGCGGCGATCATCCAGATGCCATCCCAGTTCGACGTGTG
>JBMOFG010000017.1:0-13065 GCA_049314415.1 Polymorphobacter sp. | reverse complement strand
TCCTTGGTAAGGCTGAGGTCGGGAGTTCAATCCTCCCCGACAGCACCATCGGCGATCCTGTCCCGTCTGGCCGACGCTTCGTTGCGGTTGCGGCGCGAGGGCCTAGCCTGTTTGCGACATCCGCGATAAAGTGACGATACAACCAACGCGTCTTTCTCGAGTCGCTTTCGAAGGTACCTGCCATGGGCTCGTTCAGCCTCGTTCACTGGGCCATTCTCATCATCGTCGTCATGCTGCTGTTCGGGCGCGGCCGGATCTCCGATCTGATGGGCGATTTTGCCAAGGGGATCACCAGCTTCAAGAAAGGCCTTGCCGAAGGCGATGCGCCGCCCGCTGCTGCCCCGCCGCCGCAGGTGACCAATGCGGCTGCCGCGCCGGTTGCGCCGACCAGCGACGAGGTCCGGCGCTAGCCCGACCGGGCGACCCCTTTCATGTTTGGTATCGATTCTTCGGAACTGGCGATCGTGGCGCTGGTGGCCTTGGTGGTCATCGGCCCCAAGGACCTGCCGCGCGTCATGCGCATGGTCGGGCAGTGGTTGGCGCGCGGCCGCGCCATGACGCGCCATGTCCGCGCCGGGTTCGACACAATGATGCGCGAAGCCGAGCTTGAAGAAATGCAAAAGCAATGGGCGGCGCAGAACGAAGCCATCATGAAGGCGACGGCGCTGCCCGACCTTGGCATCAACAGCCCGCTGCCCGATCTTGGTGCCGATGATTGGATGCTGCCGCCACCACCGCTGGCGCCCGAAACTGCCGCGGAAGTGCCGGTCGCCGCGCCGGCAGCGCCAAAGCCGCGTCGCAGCCGCGCCAAGGCCAGCGCCAGCCATGGCGAAACTCCGACAGACACCCCGGCCGCGCCGAAACGCCGCCGATCGCCCAAGGTCGCCAGCGTGGCGGTCGACGGCTGATGCACGATGACACAGCCGAAATCGATGCCAGCAAGGCACCGCTGCTCGATCATCTGATCGAATTGCGCAACCGGCTGCTCAAATGTGTGCTGGCCTTCATCGTCTGTTTTGCGATTGCTTTCAGCTTTGCCGACCGCGTTTTTGGTTTTCTGGTCCAGCCGCTGGTGCATGCCTATGGCAGCGGCGTTGTCGGCAAATTGATCTATACAAAGCTGTACGAAGCGTTTTTCGTCGAGATCAAAGTCGCGGCATTTGCCGCGCTGTGCATGGCCTTTCCGATCATCGCCAACCAATTATGGGCCTTTGTCGCCCCCGGACTCTACAAGCGTGAAAAACGCGCTTTCCTGCCGTTCATCATTGCCACCCCGGTGCTGTTCACCATGGGAGCGGCGTTGGCCTATTATGGCGTCATGCCGGTGGCCTTCAAATTCTTCCTGGGTTTTCAATCATCATCGGAGATCACCGGCATCACCCAGGAAGCGCTGCCGGCGATGGGCGACTATCTCGATCTTGTCATGAACATGGTCCTGGGTTTCGGCGTTTCGTTCCTTCTGCCGGTCCTGCTCATGCTGCTCGAACGCGCCGGCATCGTGACACGGCGGCAACTCAAGGCCAGCCGGCGTTATGCAATCGTCGCGGCCTTTGCCATCGCTGCGGTGCTGACGCCGCCCGATATCTGGTCGCAGTTCGCCCTCGCGATCCCGCTGATCCTGCTCTACGAACTCTCGATCATCGGGATCTGGTTCACCGAACGCAACCGCGCGCGCGCCGAAACGCTGGCGGGCAATTCGGCCGGTTGAACCTCAAGGTCCTGACTTTAATTCTTCACATCATTGGCGGTCCTGGTCATGGCCCGGCCGACCGAACTGACATCGCGGCCAGCACCACTGATGGTGTTGCAGGCCGAAAGCGCGAGCGCGGCGACGAGGGTGAGGATTAAGGCCGGGGCAAGCGTGACGGCTGGTATAGCATGGCGCATGGACGTTCCTTTGGCGGGCAATACCCTATTGATGGCGGTCAACGCCTGAACCGGCGCTGAAGTTGCGCTGCAGCGCGGCGTGACAGCGGCAGCTGGCACTGGCATCAACGCAGTCGTGGATTTTGCTTTACCTGCCCGCGACCCCCCCGCCGAACTGGCGGCGCTGTTGCCCGTCGGCTTGTCGCCGGCGCTGGTTGCCGCTGCGGCCACGGCCTGGACCGAGGCGCCGTTTCTCAAGGGCTTGCTCCGCAGCCGCCGCGAGATTGTGGCGCGGCTGGCGAGCGCCGGCCCCGACGCGGTCTTTGCCGATGCCATGGCCGCCGCCGCCGATCCGGCACAGGAAGCCGCGCAGCGTCTGCGCCGTGCGCGCGGTGCGGTCGCGCTGGTGGCGGCGCTTGCCGATCTCGCCGGGCTCTGGTCGCTCGAACAAGTGACGGCGGCGCTGTCGGCTTTTGCCGACCGCTCGATCGATGTCGCGATTGCCGAAGCGCTGGCCGAGCGTGGCGCCCCCAATGCCGGGCTGGCGGCGCTGGCGCTCGGGAAGCTGGGCAGTCATGAACTCAACTATTCATCGGATGTCGACCTTATTCTCGTCCATGATCCCGATATCATCCCGCGTCGTGCCCATGAAGAACCCGGCGAAGCTGCGGTGCGCATCGCGCGGCGCGCCGTTGCGCTGCTCGCCGATGCGACTGCCGATGGCTATGTCCAGCGTGTCGATCTGCGCCTGCGCCCGGCCAGCGAGATCACGCCGATAAGTCTCGCGGTGGGCGCCGCCGAACAATATTACCAGTCCGAAGCGCTGACCTGGGAGCGCGTCGCCTTCATCCGGGCGCGCGCCTGTGCCGGCGATATTGCGCTGGGACAGGGGTTGCTCGCCCGTATCCGGCCCTTTGTTTGGCGCCGCAGCCTCGATTGGACGGCGGTTCGCGACATCCAGGCGGTGTCGCTGCGGATTCGCGACCATTTCGAAGCCGGGCAGAGCCTCGGCCCGGGCTTTGATCTCAAGCGCGGCCGCGGCGGCATCCGCGAAGTCGAATTCTTTGCCCAGATCCACCAATTGATCTGGGGTGGCCGCGCCCCCGAACTGCGCTGCCCGGCGACGCTCGACGGGCTGGCGGCGCTGGCCGCGGCCGGACGAATTGCTGCTGGCGAAGCGGCACAGCTGGCTGGCAGCTACCGGGTGCTGCGCACTCTCGAACACCGCTTGCAGATGCGCCGCGATGAACAGACTCATGCCGTGCCCCGCCTTGCCGCCGATCGCGCGGCCGTGGCGGCGCTGGCCGGGCAGCGCGATTGGGCGGCGGTGGAACGCGCGCTGAAGGCGATTACCGCGCCGGTCGCCAGCGCTTATGATCGCTTGATCGCCGCTGCCGCGCCACAGGGTCATGCCGTGCCGGCCGATCCTGCCGCGTGGTTAAAGGCGCGGCACCCCGCGGTCGCCAAGCTGTTGCCGCCGCTGATCGCGCGCTGGCGCGGCGGCGGCTTGCGCGCGCTGCGCAGCGAGACGGCGCGCACGGCGTTCGAAAATGTGCTGCCGGCGCTGATCAAAGGCATCGCCGGTGCCGCCGACCCGGTCGTTGCGGCGACACGTCTCGATGGCTTTCTCGCCGCTCTGCCGCAGGGGGCGCAATTCTTTGCGCTGCTCGAGGCCAATCCCCGGCTGGTCGGGCTGCTCGGGCATTTGCTCGGCGTCACGCCGGTGCTTGCCGATGCGCTGGCGCGCGATCCGGCGCTGTTCGATGTCATGCTGGCGCCGGATGCCTTTGCGCCGCTGCCCGGTGCCGACTTGCTGATCAGCGACTTGGAGGCCTTTACCGCGCCGGCCGAACTACCCGAGGACATGCTCGACCGGGTGCGATGCTGGACCGGGGAACGTCGCTTCCAAATTGGTGCGCAACTGGTCGAGGCGCGGGTTGATCCGCTCGTCGCGGCGCGGGCCTTGTCGGATCTTGCCGATGCTGCGCTGGCGGTGGTTGTCCCGGCGGTGATGGCCGATTTTGCACGGGTGCATGGCCATGTCGCCGGGGCTGAGCAGGTAATCGTGGCGCTGGGCCGTTACGGCGGGCGCGCGCTGACCCATGCCTCCGATCTCGATCTGGTCTATCTGTTCAGCGGCGATCAGGATGCCGTGTCGGACGGCGCCAAGCCACTGCCGGCGACGCTCTATTTCAATCGGTTGGCGGCGCGGTTGACCGCGGCCCTATCGGTGCCGACCGCGGCAGGCGCGCTTTACGAGATCGATACCAGACTGCGGCCATGGGGCGCCAAAGGCATGCTGGCGCTGTCGGTCGCCGGTTTTGCGCGGTATCAGGCCAGCGATGCCGAAAGCTGGGAACATATGGCGCTGACCCGGGCGCGGATCGTGTTCGGCAGCAGTGCCGCCCGTGCCGAAGCGAACGCGGCGATCATGGCGGCACTCGACCGGCTGCGTGATCCCGACCGGTTGCGTAGCGAGGTCGCGGCGATGCGCGCCGATATCGCCAGCGCCAAGCCGGCCAAGGGGGTGTTCGATGTCAAGCTGGCGCCGGGCGGGCTGGTGGATCTCGAATTCGTCGTTCACTTTTTGCAACTGCGTGATCGTCAGTTTTTCGGTCCTGATCTGGCGGCGACGATCCCCCTGATGACCGCTGCCGGCGTGCTGCCCGAAGGGCTGGCCGCGGCGTACGACCGGCTGACGCGCTTCCTCGTGCTGTTGCGGCTTGTCGCGCCGGGCAGCAGCGTGCCGACAGCCTTTGCCCCGGCGGTGGAGGTCATGATCGCTGCGGCGCTGGGTGCGACGAATTTCGCCGCCGTCGCCGATGATTTGGCACTGGCCAAGACAGCGGTACGGCTGGCATTCAATACACTGGTTGCAAAAAGGAATGTACCATGACCGACCTCGCAATTGGCGATGCCGCACCCGACCTCACCCTGCCGGGCGATACCGGCCCGATCAGCCTTGCCGCGCACGCCGGCCGCAAGCTGGTGGTGTATTTCTATCCCAAGGACGACACGCCGGGCTGTACGACAGAGGGCAAGGATTTCAGCGCTGCGGCGGCTGCGTTCGCCGCCGCCGACACCGACATCATCGGCATCTCACGCGATTCGGTAGCAGCGCATGCCAAGTTCCGCGCCAAACATGGCCTGACGGTGGGGCTGGGCGCTGATGACAGCGGCGCCGTTACCGAGGCCTGGGGCGTTTGGGTGGAAAAGAGCATGTACGGCAAAAAATATATGGGGATAGAGCGGGCGACCTTCCTTGTCGGCCGCGATGGCCGCATTGCCGGCGTGTGGCGCAAGGTCAAGGTGGCGGGCCATGCCGCGCAGGTACTGGCGGCGACGCAGGCGCTCGGCTGACGTGTAGGACCAGTCGATTCGAACCGATATCTGCGGTTCCGCAAGCCGGTCGTTGCGCCGACAGCGCTATTTTTTTCAGCTTCTGCTCAACTCGTCGCTGCGTCGCAACGGCTGGCCCCCCCCAATACCGGCGGCGGGTTGCGGCGCTGCAACAAGGGTGGTTGAACGAGGACATCGCTCCGGCCCGACGGGTCGCCGATGTGTTCGAGTGAAGCAGCGTAACGCGATTCTGGCCGGGCCACCCGGCGACGGCCAAGGCGCACAACACGACGATTGAGGCGGGGGTTACACCATTGTGGCTGGTCTGAACGTGGCCTTTGATGGGCTGACGCAAAGTCTGGCGCGTGCCCTGCCGGCGCATGAATTTACCTGGCACAGGAGCCATGGCCATGCCGGCCATCGCGATCTGACCATCAAAGTGGGGACGCGGGCTCAGGTCATGGCAATTGGTTCGGCAGTGCTGATCGCGGGGTGGCTGGGTCTGGCCACGACGGCGATGGTATCGGGTGATACCGATACGGCGCTCGCTGCGAAACAAGCCGAGCTTGCCCGGATGAGCACCACCATCAAAGCGATGAAATCCGAAACAGCCGCGCTCAAGGGGGATGTCGCTGCTCGCGCCGAAGCCCTGGAAGCGCGTCAGGCCTTTCTCGCCGCGCTGCTCACTGACAAGCGCGATATGGCGCAATTGGCAAAAATGCTGCCGCGCAAGGTCGAGACTGGTCGTGGCATGTTGCTGACAGTGCAGGACCTCGTTGGCCCGGTGCTGGCAAAACCCGGCAGCAAGCTCGCGGGGCGCAACTTCGAAGCGTCGCGGGTCGACACGGCGATCGTCGAGCCCTTCGCCAGGCTGGAGAACCAGCAACTCGCTTTTGTCGACAAGGCCGCCGGCGCCGCCGAAGCCAAGCTGCGTGACACCCAGGCGCTGATCCGCCGCCTTGGCCTCGATCCGTCGCGTTTCGTGCGGTCGAGTGATTGGAACGGTTCAGCGCAGGGTGTCGGCGGTCCCTATATTCCGGTCAGCGTGGACGCCGAGCCGCGCTTCAAGGATTTGTTCCTCAGCTGGACCAAGCTCAACCATCTGCAGAGCGCTGTGTCGGCGATCCCGGCCTTCATGCCGGTCAAGGATTATCGCTATACCTCGGGCTATGGCTATCGCTACGATCCGTTCAACGGTGGCAGCGCCATGCACGCCGGTGTCGACATGGCCGGCAGCTGGGGAGAGCCCATCTATGCCTCGGCCAGCGGCACCGTGTTGCAGGCCGCGCGTTCG
Source organism: Polymorphobacter sp. (assembly GCA_049314415.1). GTDB lineage: Bacteria > Pseudomonadota > Alphaproteobacteria > Sphingomonadales > Sphingomonadaceae > Sandarakinorhabdus. The sequence continues at coordinate 6,566 of JBMOFG010000017.1, read as the reverse complement.
GCTGGCTATGGCAATCTTGTCGAACTCAGCCATGGCAAGGGTATCGACACGCGCTACGGCCATCTGTCGAAGATACTCGTGTCGCCGGGCCAGCGTGTCCGCCAGGGCCAGATCATCGGCCGCATGGGCTCGACCGGGCGTTCGACCGGCACCCATCTTCATTTCGAAGTCCGCGTTGATGGCCGTTCGGTCAATCCACGGCCCTTCCTCGATGCCTCGGCCTATGTGCTTGCGGCGCAAAACGACGCCAAGACCGATGAGCCTCAGGATTTTGGCCCGATGCTCGAAGACGATACTGTCACCGCCACGCTCGGCGGCATGACACCGATCCGCAACCGCGGCTGAGCCGGCGATTGCGCCCGGCGCTCCGCCGCCCTATATTGCACTTATGGAAAACACGCCCCGCCTGATGCCCGCCGCCGCCGCCCGGGTTGCCGTGATCGCGGCACGCCAAGGCAAGCCCGGGCTCAAACTCCGCCTCGCCGTCGATGGCGGCGGTTGCGCCGGCTTCCAGTACAAATTCGGGCTCGAAGCCGAAGCCGCCGCTGACGATCTCGCCGTCGAAACCGATGGCGTCACCTTGCTGATCGATCCTGACAGCTTGCCCTTTGTTGCCGGCGCTGAAGTCGATTATGTCGAAAAGATCGGCGCTGCGGCGTTCGAAGTGCGCAATCCCAATGCTGCGAGCGGCTGTGGGTGCGGGTCAAGCTTTTCAGTCTAGGCGCTTCCGGGCGAACAGGGGCAGAACCCCTGCATCCCGATTATGCTGCTAAATGGCCTGAAGGGCCCGCCGCCCCCTTCCCGCCGGCGGCATCTTTGGGCACAACACCTTCATGAAGATCGCCAGTTTCAACATCAACGGCACCAATGCCCGCCTGCCGCGGCTGCTGGAATGGCTTGAACAGTATCAGCCCGATGTCGCCTGCCTGCAGGAAATCAAAACGATGACCGAGAATTTCCCGGTCGAAACGCTGAACGACGCCGGTTATCACTGCCTCGTCCATGGCCAGAAGGGCTTCAACGGCGTCGCCATCCTCAGCCGCGAGCCGGCGGTGGAGACGCAGCGCGGCCTGCCGGGGGACGCGAGCGACGAACAATCGCGCTATCTCGAAGCCGATGTTTCAGGCGTGCGGGTGGCGAGCATCTATCTGCCCAACGGCAACCCGCTCCCCGGCCCCAAGTTCGATTACAAGCTGGCGTGGATGGCGCGGTTGCAGGCGCATGCGCAGACGCTGCTCGCCGGCGGTGGTCCGGTGGTGCTCGCGGGCGATTATAATGTCATCCCCAATGACGACGACGTCTGGCGGCCTGAAGCGATGGCGGCCGACGCGCTGATGCAGCCCGAATCGCGCGCCGCCTATCGCGCCCTGCTCTGGCAGGGCTGGACCGACGCGCTGCGCGCCATCCACCCTGGCGGCAACATCTGGACCTATTGGGATTATCAGGCCGGCGCCTGGGCGCGCAATCACGGCTTTCGCATCGATCATCTGCTGCTGTCGCCCGCCGCTGCCGACCGGCTCGTCAATGCCGGGGTCGATGCCGCGGTGCGTGGTGCCGAAAAGGCCAGCGACCACGCCCCGGTCTGGCTGACCTTGCGCGCCTGAACCTCAGTCCTGCCAGCGATATTCCCACAGCCCCGTGGGTTCATCATGGTAGCGAGCGGCGGCATAATGACGAAAGCCGCAGCGTGCCGCTACCGTCACCGACGCGGCATTGTCGGGGTGGATCATCGCCACGGCGCGTCGGTGTGACCCGGCGAGATGCGCCGCGCCCCAGCCGAGCGCGGCGCGCACCGCTTCGCTAGCATAGCCCTTGCCCTGTGCTGCCGTTACCAGGCACCAGCCGATTTCCGGGTCGCCGCCAAAGCCGTGCATCCCGGTGCGCCGCCCCTCCAAAAAGCCAATGTCGCCGAGATAGGCGCCGCTGGCCTGCGCGCGCACCGCCCAGAAACCAAAGCCCATCACCGACCAGCAGCCGGCATAACGCAGCAACCGGCCCCAGCTTTCCTCCTCGCTGTTGGGCTTGCCGCCGATAAAGCGCACCACCTGCGGGTCAGCCCATAGCGCCGCCAGTTCGGCAAAATCGCTTTGCCGGTGCGGGGTCATGACCAGGCGGTCGGTGGAAAGGGTGCGCGGATCGGCCATGGCTGCTAAGCATAGATACGCCGCCGGCTTCATGCTAGCGCGCTGCCGATGATCCGCCTCGCCCGCCCTGATGACGTGCCTGCCGTGGCTGAAGTCGAAACATCGGCAGCGACGGTCTTTGCTGGCACGCACATGGATTTTGCCGCCAACGAGCAACCCAATGATCCAGCCGACTTACGCGCCGCGATCGCCATAGACTTGATGTGGGTGGCGATCGAGGACGATGCTATCGCAGGGTTCGTGTTCGCCGAACCCTGCGATGTCGGGCTCTATGTTCGCGAATTGTCGGTCGCGGCGCCATATCAGCAACGCGGCCATGGCACGGCGTTGATGGCGGCGTGCATTGCTGCTGCCCGGACGCGCGGCGATGCGGTACTGGTGCTGACGACCGACCGTACGCTGGTCTGGAATGCGCCTTTCTATCGCCGCCTCGGCTTTGCCATTGTCGAAGGCGATGCCATCCCACAGGTCGCGCAAAAGCGGCTGCGCCGCCAGTTCGCCGCCGGCTTCGACCCGGCAGATCGCTGCGCCATGGTAATGGCGCTGTGAATTGCGAAGCGACCATTTTGGCCGACTGGCTGCCCGCCCATGGCCTCGCCCTGGTGCCGGGCACCGGCCTCACCCGCCTGTCGGGGGGCATCGCCAACCGCAACGACCGGATCGAACTGACGCGTGGTCCCGCCGTGCTGCGCCGGCCGCCGCCCGGCGTGCTGGCGGCCGGCGCCAGCGACATGGGCCGCGAATGGCGGGTGATTTCGGCGCTCGCCCCGCATTTCCCCATCGTGCCGCAGGGGCTAGCCTTTTGCGACGATCCCGCCGTGCTCGGCACCCCCTTTCTCATCCTCGAACACCGCCCCGGCATCGCGATTGCCGGCACGATGCCAGCGGGTGCAGATGGCGCAGCGCTGCTCGAGGCGACGCTGGCGCAGATGGTGGCGCTGCATGCGCTTAACCCCGCCGCTGTCGGGCTCGGCGATCTCGGCAAGCCCGAGGGCTTCTACCCGCGCCAACTGAAGGGCTGGACCGGGCGCGCCGCCGCCGTCTGGCCGGACGGATTGCCGCCGGTCGCTGTCGACCTGATCGCCGCGCTGGGCGAAACCCCGCCGCCCGCCGATGACCGCCCGGTGCTGCTCCACATGGATCTGAAGCCTGATAATCTGCTCGTCGATCCCGTCACCATGACGCCCCAGGCGATGATCGATTGGGACATGGCGACGCGCGGGCCCCGGGGTTTCGATCTTGCTGTGCTGCTGTCCTACTGGATCGAGCCTGGTGACCTAGTGGCGGTGCACGCCCTGCAGGCAGTGCCGTCGCTCGCCGCCGCCATGCCCGGCCGCGTCGAACTGGCCGCCCGCTACCACGCCCTCGGCGGCGGTGACCCCGGCCCGCTTGGCTGGCCGCTGGCCCTTGCCCGGCTGCGGCTGGCGGTCGCTTGGATGCAGCTTTATCGAAAATGGCAGCGCGGCGAGATGACCGGGGACCGCTATGCGGGGTTCGAGACCCTGGCGCTGGCGATTCTGGTCCAGGCACTGACGGCTTTCAACGAGGACGCGATATGACCGATTATACCTTTCCCCCCGCCACCGTCGAACTGGCGCAACGCGTCCGCGCCTTTGTGATTGACAAGATCATTCCCTTCGAAAAGGATCCGCGCCTCACCCAGCACGGCCCGACCGACGATTTGCGTAACGAACTCGTCGCGCTCGCCCGCGCCGAAGGGCTGCTCACGCCGCAGGCGCCGGTGGAACTCGGTGGCATGGGCTTTGATCATGCGACGCAGGCGGCGGTGTTCGAAGCCGCCGGCTGGTCGACGCTCGGCCCGATCGCGCTCAACTGCGCCGCGCCCGACGAAGGCAATATGTATCTGCTCGGTCGCATCGCCCGCCCCGACCAGATTGATCAGTTCCTCCGCCTGGTCATCGCCGGCCACCGTCGCAGCGTCTTCGCCATGACCGAGCCGGGCGGCGCCGGCAGCGACCCGGGGCAGCTCAAGACCACCGCGGTCTTCAATGGCAATGACTATGAAATCTCGGGGCTGAAATGGCTGATCACCGGGGCCAATGGCGCCAAGAGCTGGATCATCATGGCGCGGGTGCCGGAAAATCCGCATGGGCCGTCGGGGCCGACCCTGTTCCTGTGCGAAGGTGACACGCCCGGCATCCATATCGACCGCGTCATGGATTCGATGGACCGCAACTATGTCGAAGGCCATGCCGTGGTGCGCTTCGAAGGGCTGCGGCTGGGGCCAAGTCAGGTCCTCGGGGAGGTCGGCAGTGCGCTGCGCTATGCCCAGATGCGACTGGCGCCGGCGCGGCTGACGCACTGCATGCGCTGGCTCGGCGCCGCGGCGCGCGCGCAGCATATTGCCCTCGAACACGCCCGCGTCCGCACCGCCTTCGGCAAGGCGCTCGTCGAGCATCAGGGCGTCAATTTCATGCTCGCCGACAATGAAATCGCCATGCATCAATGCCGGCTCGCCATCCGCCATACCGCCTGGCTGCTCGATAAGGGCGTACGCGCCCGCCATGAGTCGAGCATCGTCAAGGCGTTCGTGTCGGAAGAATTGTTCAAGGTCGCCGACCGCTGTGTGCAGATCCTCGGCGGCATCGGCGTGACCGGCGAGACAGTGGTGGAAATGATCTTCCGCGACATGCGCGGCTTCCGTCTTTACGACGGCCCCACCGAAGTCCATAAATTCGCCATCGCGACGCAGTTGATGCGCTCCGGCACGGCGTTTGCGAACCCGACATGACCAGTCAGTGGCGCGGCAAATATCTCGAAGTCCGCAAAACCGGCTCGTGGGAATATGCCGCGCGCGTCGGCGACACCGGCGCCGCGGTCATCCTCGCGCTCACCGAAGCGCGCGAGATCGTCCTCGTCGAACAATATCGCGTGCCGCACGGCGCCCGCACGATCGAGCTGCCGGCCGGGCTGATCGGTGATACCGATGCCGACGACACTGCCCCGGCTGCCGCTGCTCGCGAACTCCATGAAGAAACCGGCTTCGCCGCTGCGTGCTGGGACAATCTCGGCGACTTCGCGACCTCGCCTGGCATGTCGTCGGAAATGTTCACCCTGTTCCGCGCGACGGGCCTGACCCGCACCGGCCCCGGTGGCGGCGTCGATGGCGAGGACATCAATGTCCATGTGGTGCCGATGGCCGAGCTGCTCGCCTTCCTCGCGGCGCAACGGGCAGGCGGGCTGATCATCGACTGCCGGCTGGTGATCGCGCTCGGGCTGGTCTGATCAGACCGAACGCCGGATTGCCTCGAGGAAGCTTGCTATTGCTGGGTTTGCAGCCGTCTCGGGCAATGTCACCGCCGCAATCGCAAAGCGCGCGCCGCCCGGAAAGGGCAGGGCGGTAAAGCGGCCATCGGCGATGAATGGCGCGGCGACGCTGGCGGGCAACAGTGTCAGCACATCGGCGCCGAGCGCCAGCGCGATGCACGCCGCCTGATTGAGCAGGCGATAATGCGGAAAGCCCTGGCGGCGCAGCGCCTCGCGTTGTCCAGCGGGCAGCCCGGCCTGATAGGCCGGATCGAACCCTGCCACCGCCCAATCAAAGCCGAGCACGGTTGCCAGTTTGCCGTCGCTCTGCGCCACCGGATGGCCCGGGCGGTGGACGATAACATAGGGTTCCGACACCAACGGTTCGACGTGTAGCGGTCGGGGGCGCGGCAGGCCGGCGACGGTGGTGGCGTGAAACAGCAGCAGCTGGCAGCGGCGGCTGGCCAGTTGCTCTACCGCCAGGTCGGGCGGCAGGGTCTCGACATGGACACGCACATCGGGGTTGCTGGCGCGGAAACTGACCAGCGCCGCCGGGATGATGGTATCGATCACCGCCGGGCCGCAGATGATGTGCAACTGGCGATCGCCGGCCATCACATCGGCGCGCACCGCATCGGCCTGGGCGAGCAGATCGGGCACCGCCAGCGCCAGCCGCCGCCCGGCCTCGGTCGCTGCGACGCGCCGCGTCGTCCGGTCGAACAGCCGGGCGTTCCAGCTTTCCTCCAGCACCGCGATGCTTTTGGTGACCGCCGAATGGGTGAGCCCGAGTTCGGCCGCCGCGCGCGAAAAGCTGCCAAGGCGGTGTACCGCTTCGAATCGCCGTAACAGTACCAGATCTACTGACATGTTCTACATAGTGCATAATCAATGCTTTTTATTCAATTGTTGTCTGCAATCGGTTTGCCTAATATGCAGCATCCGGGGGGTATCATGACCATCAGCGCGCTGATCCGCAGCAACATCGGGCTTTATTCGGCGATCTTCTTTTTCACGCTGCTGGCGATCGAGATCATCGCCATCAAGCGCTTCCACGCCCGCGGCCGCATCCCGGCCAAGGATGCGACGCTCGGGGTGTTGACCGGTGTGCTCAGTGATCCCGTCAATGGCCTGTCGGCGTTCATTACGCTCGGCATC
>JBMOFG010000016.1:0-13232 GCA_049314415.1 Polymorphobacter sp. | reverse complement strand
GCCGCTTTAGCTCAGCCGGTAGAGCACATCATTCGTAATGATGGGGTCAGGTGTTCGAGTCACCTAAGCGGCACCATTTCTCTATAGCAAAGATGTCCCGGTTAACTTCAAGAGTCCCGCGCGGGCGTTGGGCGGAGCGTTGTCATTGCCTGGCCGCCGCGGCAAGCGGACGTTTGGATCCAGCGTGATCGTTTGTCTTGAATCTACATGACAAGTGCCGGCGTTACTGGCCTGGCTTTGGGCTTGCAGATGAGCCAACTTCCTATTCCATTGATCGTCGCAGTCGTTTGACGCAGATCTTGTCCCGCCAGGCGCGGAAGCCATCCGCGCCGATCGCGCGCTCCCCGCTGTCTGGGGCAGTCACATCGGCCACCGTTAATCTCACACGCCGTAGAGCGAGCGAAGCAAATTAACAGAGACATCTCGCTGGCTTGTAATGCTGCCCAACATTGACAGGGGGTTGAGCGATTGCAAATATTGGGCCATAGTAACATGTCTTTTTTGCCCGCAAATTCTGTGTTTTTTAAGAAAATTAATAAAAAATGTATAAAAATTAATATTTTAGAATGATCAAATGCCTATAAATATCATGATAGTTAATTTATAAATAAACTATTAGATATATTTTTACCAAATTTTAGTGTATTTTTTGTACATTAAATAATGTAAGTAATGCTAAAAAACAGCAAAAATCACGCAAATATCAGTAATTTTTTTTAATCATTTTTCTCTATAAGAATAGCACAAGATATTATTTAACGTAATACTGAAACCTTTTTACATAAATTTTTCTTTAAAAATTCGTGTTTAGATAGGTAAATTTAAAACTACAAATTTAAGATTATCACATTACTGTATTTTTATTAATTAGACGGTTCTGGTGCGCGATTTATTGTAAGATAAGCGTTTTACCGCGGCTTCGGATTGGAATGGGTGGGGCGAGTGGTGACTGACGTCGGGGGATTTGGATTTCAGAGGCGAGATGTGGGTGTGCACGTCCGCTCTCGTTCTGCTTCCAGAAGGACAAGGACTGCAGGGTTGCTCAAGCCCCTGTGGTTCGTTGCAGTTTTGGCCCTGTGTTCCCCGGACATGGTTCGCGCGGCGACCTTCGTGGCGCCAAAACAACTAGTCAAGACGATCCTCGGCGAGCTTTGCGTCACGCAGGAACGCCCCGAAGCCCCGGCATCGCGGATCCTGCCACAGGATCTGAGCATCGTGTGCGAAGGCGTTGCGGTCGGAAGCCTCAGCTTTTCGCTCGCGTCGACGGAAAACGGCAAGTTAGCAGAGACTTTCACGGCGAGCCGCCAATTTCTTATCATGGGGAAAACGCTCGAATGCGAACCGGAAAAATCGCTTACAAATAGCGACGGGAAAGAAATTGCTCTCGCCTTTCCATGCCGCCATCGCCGTGACGGCTGGCCCACCTTGGTACTTGTCAGTGCAGCTTCAAATGTGCTGCGCGTCGCCGAAGGTCCTGCCTCTGCATATCCTGTTCTCCGTCAATTGCAGGGCCTGGGCCCCGCTGCCACATCGGACACATTGCAAGCCGAGCAAGTCCGATCCCTATGGTCAAAACCGATCGGGATCGGGAGTGCGGCTGACAAGGAAAAAATCGCAGGCTATCTGCGAAATGCGCGAACATCCGCTGGACAGTCTGATTTTGCAGCTGCCGAGCGCGGATTTCGCCGTGCGCTTGAGCTGCAGGTCCGCCTTTACGGCGAAGATGATATGGCGACGAATGACGTTCTTCTGGACCTCGCAATATCGGTCAGCAACCAGGGGCGCCACGACGAAGCGGATGCGTTAATCCGGCGCGCCGCGCCGATTGTGGAGAAGTCTCCCCGGCCCGCCGATCGCGCGCGGATGACTGGGTATCAGGCCTATCTTGCGGCGAACAAGGGCGGTTATGACGAGGCGCTGCTGCTTGCCCGCGGCGCGACGGCGCAATGGCGCGACCTTGTCGCTCAGACTGCAATCGGGGGAGCACAATCCGGATCTCTGTCGCCCGGTACCTCCAATGGGGCCGAAGCTGAATTGGCCATGGCCCTGAATTTGGAGGCAGCGATGCTGCTGCGCACGGGCGATGTCACCGGCGCCTATGCAAGCGCCGCCGAGGCGATGCTGATCATCAAACGCGTCGAGGGAGAACCTTCCTGGTGGGAAGGTGATCTTCTGGTCACCCTTGGCAATGTCAGCAGCGCACAGGGACGCCTTTCGGCAGCAGAAGCCTATCTTAAAAAAGCCATCGAGCTGCGGAGCCGGGCGTTTGGAGAGGGCGTGGCCACGTTGCAGGCACGTGTTGCCCTCGGACGTGCCTATCAAGCCGAGCATATGCGGGTTTCCGCCATCATCGCATTTCGCGAAGCAATTGCAGTTGCAAAGACATTGCGAAAAGACAGCAACCCGCTGCGTGCCGAAGATATAATTCCCTTTGCCGATGCGGTTGTCGAGGAGGCGGAGCGCTATGAAGACCCCGCAGCAAAGATCGGGCTCTTTACCGAGGTGTTTGACGCATTTCAAATGGTCAGTTCCCCCGTTTTTGACCGGGCAATGGCACTGACATCGGCGCGTCTTTCGGCCCAGACGCCGGAGCTTGCCGATCTGCTGCAACGTCTCGAAGGCGCCATTCAAAAAGAGGGCGAGGTGCGATTGCAGCTGGCCAGCGAGCAAGCCCTGTCCGCGCAAGAACGAAGCGCGGAAGCCGAGGAGCAATATTCAGCAGAGATTGCGGCACAGGGGGAAATCATAACGGCGCTTCGAAAAACACTTGCCGATCAGTACCCCAGTTTTTCAGCATTGACCGAAGCAAAGACTCTGACCGCGGACGCGCTGCGCAGCCGCCTGGGTCCGGATGAAGGAATGCTGGTCTATCTTGTCGGGCAAAGCCAATCGTTCGTGCAATTGGTCACGAGGACGAAAGTCGTCATCGCGCCGATTCCCACGGGCGGTGCCGCCCTTAATGACGTCGTAACGCGCCTACGTCGCGGGCTTGAGATCGAGGGTAGCTCGGTCAATGATTTCGATCTCGAGGCTTCACATAATTTGTATCGGGATCTTTTCGCGGGGCTGGGAGACGAGCTTTCGACGCTGAAACGGCTTATCATCGTTCCGGCCGGGCCTCTGGCAAATGTGCCATTCGGCTTGCTTGTCACAAAGTCACCCATAGCAGGCCAATATGCTTCGGCGCATTGGCTCGCCAACGATTTCGATATTTCGTACAGCCCGACGATCAGCGCATTCGTGGACTTGCGGTCGACGCGCTTGGTTGGTCGGCAATCGCATAAACTGCTCGCTTTGGGTGATCCGGTACTGGCGCCGCCGCGACGCGCGGCAGCGCAGCAGGCCGCCTTTGCCGGAATTAATGGTCAATGCCAAACGGGCGACATCATTCCGCCGGAACTGCTCCGCTCGCTCTCCTCCTTGCCTGACACGGCGCGAGAAATTGCCAGCGTTTCCATGGCGCTGGGGGGAGGCAAGAATGACATTCTGTTGGGCAAGCAGGCGACAGAAGCGGCCTTGCGCGCGCACAATCTGTCGGACTATCGCATTATCTACTTCGCAACGCATGGCCTGCTGCCGGGCGAAATACGGTGTCAGGCGCAACCCGGTGTCGTTCTGACGCCTCCCGACGAGCCCGCGAAATCGCATTCATTCGACGGTCTTTTTGACGCCAGCGAAATAGCAAGCTTGTCGATTACCGCTGAGCTGGTTGTGCTTTCTGCTTGTAATACCGCGGCGTCCGGGAAAGCGAATGGCGGCCAGTCGCTTTCCGGCCTTGCGGCATCTTTCTTTCGGGCTGGTGCCCGCAGCCTTGTCGTGAGCCATTGGCAGGTGCCTTCGGCTGCCACTAGCGCACTCATGTCTTCGATGTTCAAGATCTTGTCCGACACCCCGAGCATGTATGTGGATACGGCGTTGCGCGCAGCACAGTTGCGCCTTTCAAAAGAGCCCGGGTTTGCTCACCCATTCTTCTGGGCGGCGTTTGTGGTGATGGGGGATGGCGCCACAAAGCCGCTTGACGAGGAGCAGCGCCAATGATCGCAGAAACCAGATTTGCTATTTTTATTGGCGGACTGACGATCGCTTCGTGCTGCCTCGCGGCTCCAATGATCGTTGTCGAGGCGCGAGGCGGTGGCTTGCGCCCGGGAATGCGCGTGGAAAGTGCATCGAAAATTGATCTGAAAGACGGCGAACGCGTCACGCTTATCGGTGCTGACGGACACGCGGTTACGCTGCGCGGTAGTTATTCCGGTGTGATTGCCAAATCTGGGGGGGCAACCCAGAACCCGCGGGTTGCGCTCGCGGCGCTCATTTCAACGCGAAACGACCGTGCGAGTCAGGTCGGGGCGGTACGGGCCGGGGCAAATGCCGCGCCACTGCCCGATCCCTGGCTTATCGACATTTCCAGGTCAGGTGCCCGCTGCATACGCGAGGGCCAACGCCCGGTTTGGTGGAGGCCTGATACGTCTGCGGAGACCTTGTTCACGGTATATCCGATCGACCGGTCCTGGCGGGCAGATTTTGTTTGGCAGAAGGGGCAGGGCCAGATGGTCGCGCCCGATCTTGCCAAGCTGGATGGTGTGAAAACCTTCCTTATCCATGTTCCGGGGCAGGATAATGCGATCAGCATCAATACCATTCCTTTCGATGTCACGGATCCTCTGGTTCTGAGTTCCTGGATGCTTGAGAAGGCCTGCGTCCAGCAGGCAGATGCGTATTTCCGTCAGATTCAGTCGGACATCGACGTGCAAGGCTCTTCGCCAGCACCTCCCGTTGATCGGATTGCCGCGGGGACCTCGATCGCTGCGCCCAAGGCCGACGCCGCAAGGACATCAGAATGAGTAAGGCGCAAAAACAGGCATTATCGGCAGGCCTGATTGCAATTTTCGCTGCGGTGATGGCCGTTTGTGCGGTGCGCTTTCTTGCGCCGCTCACAAATCTTGAAAACAAAGTGTCCGATATTCGGGTGGCTGCCATGCAGCGACCGATGCCGCCCTCGAATGATATAGTCGTCGTCGCCATTAATGAAGACACGTTGACCGCCTTCCCATATCGCTCACCGGTCGACCGAGGCTTTCTGGCGGACTTGATCGTCCAGCTTTCCGCCAAGGGCGCCAAGGCTATCGGCGTCGACGTTATTGTCGATCAGCCAACCGAAGTCGGGAAGGACGCCCGTCTCAAACAGGTCCTGGATACAACACCGACCCCGCTCTTCATGAGCTACACATCGTCGCCGAATGTCGTCAACGCAGAGCAGCTGGCCTATCTCAACGCGTTCGTGCGTCCCAATCAGCGGGCGGAGGCGAATTTGCTCTCGGACCCGTTTGACGGATTGGTTCGAAGGATCAACCCCGGCGGAGAAATGAAAAATGGGAAGATGGTTGACACGGCTGGCCACCCTCCCGGCTTTGTGCGCAAGGCTGTAACGCTCTTTGGCGGCAAGGCGCCGCTTTCCCCAGTGGAAATCGCATGGCGGCCACGCCCCGATGCGGAAACCCAGCCGTTTCCATCATTTCCTGCTCAATTTGTCCCAATTTTGCCCGATGACTTTTTTCGCGGCAAAATTGTTCTGATTGGCGCAACGCTTTCTATCACCGATCGCCACCGTACGCCCTTGTCGATCATTGACGATGGCGATCAGGGCAATATGCCAGGCGTGTTCATTCAGGCGCATGGCATTAGCCAGGTTCTTGAAAATCGTGCTCCACCGCGAATGTCACTGGGCGGCGTTGTGGCTTTGACGGCGTTGTTCGCCGGACTGGGTGTCGCCGTCAGTCTGTTCAAGCGCGGGATTATCTTCAATGTCGGTGTCGGCGTCGCCATCGTCGCGTCCTATTGGGTCGGGGCGGTCATTGGCTTTGGCTATGGCTTGCCAATGGTTCCCCTAATCGGGCCGAGCATAGCATTTGCTCTATCGATCTGGATGATGGACGTGTTCATTGGCCGTGGCGAGCACAAGCAACGCGAGTTCGTCCAGGGAACATTCTCTCGCTATGTTTCGCCCGCCATTGTCGACCGGCTTGTCAAAGATCCGAGCTCGGTAACCATTTCGGGCGAGCGCCAGGAGGCGACCTTCATTTTCACCGACATCGCCGGGTTCACAACGACATCTGAGCAGATGCAGGCTGAAGACCTGTCCGATGTCCTCAACGATTATCTCGACGGCGCGTGCGCAATCATCCTGAAATATGAGGGGACGATCGACAAGTTCATCGGCGATGCGATCATGGCGATCTTCAACGCGCCGGTCCGCCAGGCAGATCATGCCGAGCGTGCCGTTCGCTGCGCCCTTGAACTTGACGCCTATGCCGAAACCTTCCGCAAGGACCGCAATTCCCGCAATATTCCCATCGGCGTGACACGCATCGGCGTTCACACCGGGCAGGCTGTGATCGGGAATTTCGGATCGCAGACCCGGATGGATTTCACCGCGCTTGGCGATACGGTCAACACAGCGGCTCGAACGGAAGGCGTCAACAAATATTTCGGCACGAGGGTTTGCTGCACTAGCGATGTTGTTGAGCGATGCTCCGCTCTGCCGTTCCGTCAGATCGGGGATATCGTTCTCAAGGGCAAGACCACCGCTTCTGCACTTTATAGCCCCGTTGCCGCTACCGATGATCCAGCGCTTATTCAGCAATATGGCGATGCCTATCTCTTGCTAACTGCAGAGAACCCGGACGCGAAAGCGGCTTTCCAAGAGATTGCCACAGCGTTCCCGGATGACCCGATCGTTCAGTTCCATATCGAGAGGATTGAACAGAATATTATTTCAGCACGTGTGGTTATGAATGACAAATAAGCTTCCAACGCATTTGTCGATGCGCCGGGCGCCGCTGCACGTGGCGGTGATCGTCGGGTGTGCCCTCGTCCCGGCAGCGACTGTCGCCGCGCAAGTTGTTCTGCCGCCACAAGGCGATATATCGCGTCAACGAGTGGCGCCATTGCCGCTGCCTCCGCCCAATTATGATTTTCGTATCCAAAGCCCTGAAAAGGCAGCCGTGCCGAGAGCCGTCGACGAGATCGAATTTTCCATTGCGTCTGTCCAGGTGAGCGGGGCGACGCATTTTCCGAAATCGGAGGTTGATGCCCTTTTTGCGCCGTTGCTTGCGCGAAAAATTGTCCTGCAGGACTTGCGCGACGCCGCCCAAAAACTTGAAGACCGGTACCGCGCCGAAGGGTTTTTCCTGACCCGTGTATTTGTGCCACCGCAACAGGTTCAGGGCGGTGTTTTGCGGGTACAGGTGCTGGAGGGTTATATTGGCGATGTCTTCGTCGATAGCCCCAATCCGGCGTCAACGCGGCTGATTGAAACGTTGATGGCCCCGGTTCCCAAGGAGCGGCCGGCCAAGTTCAACAGCCTTGAACGCCGCATGTTGCTGATCAACGACATGCCAGGCCTGTCAGGGACGACAGTATTGCAGCAAGGCGGCGCTCTGGGGAGCTCTGAGATTTTGGTGTCGGCCGTCAAGGTCCCAAACCAGTATCGGGCGACATTTTCCAACACAGCGTCAGAGCTTATTGGCCCCCTGTCCTATTCGCTTGGCGGCACGATCTCGCAGCCATTCGGCAGGCCGGGCGCGCTGGATGTGACATTGTCGGCTTCTGGGGAGCGTCTGAAAGAGTTGCGTTCGGCCAATGGGCGTTATGCCATGCCAATCGGTGCCAGTGGGATCGTTGGGAGTTTCGGCGGGCTGATCGCATTCGCGCGCCCGGGCGGCGCTGTTGCGGCACTGGACGTGCGCAGCCGTGTTATGTCTTTCAATGCTAGGATGCGGTTTCCCATTGTGCGGAGCCGTGCAAATTCTGTCTATCTCGATGTGGGCGTCGCGCTGAACCGTAACAAGACCAGCATCTTGGGTGAGCCCCTGACCGACGACCGAAGCACGGTGGCTGAGGCAACGCTGAGTTGGCAGCAGGGGAACTGGCTGAGCGGTGACACCAATGTGTCGCTTACGCTTTTTCAGGGGCTGACTGTATTGGGCGCAAATGATGCAACAGCACCATTACCCTCTGTTCAAGGCTTCGAGCCCAGATTCCAGCGTTGGGTTTACACCCTCCAGCGCAACCAACGCATTGCCCCGCGGCTGAGTGCGCAGTTGAATGTTCAGGGTCAGTATACATCTGACCGCCTGGCATCGGGGGAAGCAGTTTCCTTTGGCGGGCCCTCTATCGGGCGTGGCTATGACCCTTCGCTGATCGCGGGTGAGCGTGGGATCGGTCTTGCCGGCGAACTGCGATATGCTTTGCCATACGCCGCTGAAAAACTGATCGAAGGTGTACAGCTTTACACCTTCGCTGACTATGCGCGGGCGACGGTGCTCGCCACCGAGATTGCCGAGAAGCAGACCAACAAGATCAGCTCGCTGGGGCTGGGCGTGCGGATGGTGATGCTCGGCCGATTCAATGTGGATCTGCAGGGCGCACAGGCGCGACGTCGGCTTGTTGCCGACGAGAACATCTCAGCCCGGTTTAACCTTAATGTCATGGTGGTGTTCTGATGGTGTTGCCCCGCCAGTTCCGTTTGATGCTGCTTGGCGCTGCCAGCGTCTCGGCCATGTCCGCAGCGCATGCCAGCGACATTGCGGTCTCCAGCGGCACCGCCAGCATTCAGGCAACGGCCAATACAAGAACGATCACCCAAACCAGCGCCCGTGCGATCATCAATTGGTCAAATCTGTCCGTCGCGGCCGGCGACACGCTGACCTTCGTGCAGCCAAACAGCAATTCCATCACTCTCAATCGTGTCGTCGGTTCGGCAACTGTTCCGATTACACGCTCACAGATTGATGGCACGATCGCGGCCAATGGCCAGGTGTGGATATTGAATCCCGCCGGTGTGCTTGTCGGCGCCACCGGGCGCGTGAATGTCGCGGGCTTTCTGGCGACAACATTGGCGATTGCCGACAGTGACTTTGATGCGGCCACTAATGCCTTTACTTTTTCTGGTGACAGCACAGACGCGATCACCAACCAGGGGGAAATCACGGCATCGGGCTATGCGGTTCTGGCTGGCAACCGCGTTGACAATAGCGGCCTTGTTCAGGCCAATCTGGGAACAGTTGCGCTTGGGTCAGGCCAGGCGCTCGCTGTCTCGTTCACGAACGACAAGCTGATTTCATTCGCCGTCTCGGCGCCAGCCACTGGCACGACCAGCGGATTGTTTAACGCCGATGGTGGGGAGTTGATTGCCGATGGCGGGCGTGTGCTGATGACGGCACGCGCCGCTTCATCTACGGCGGCGGCCGTGATCAACGCCAAAGGAATGGTGCAAGCGAGAAGCGCGTCCATCCAAAATGGCCAGATCATCTTGGATGCCGGTCCGACGGGCCGGGTCGACGTGTCCGGCACGCTCGATGCCGGCGGAACGGCATCAGGCCAGACCGGCGGCAGCATCATCGTCACCGGACAGCGTGTCTACGCAAATTCGGGAAGCAGCTTACTGGCGACGGGGCATGCGGGGGGTGGCACAATTGCGATCGGGCAAGCGCCGCTGCCGACCGCGCCGCCGACGGGAACAGCAACTGGGCAAACGCAACAGACGACCATTACGTCTTCGGGAACGGCTGTTTACATTTTGTCAGGTTCGACATTGGATGCGAGCGCCATTAACGCCGGGAACGGCGGGAAGATCAGCCTGCTCTCGGATTATCAAAACGCAGCTTCGTTTATTGCCGCCGGGGGTGCCTTTTTTGCCAATGGCGGCAGCAGCGGCGGCGCCGGTGGGGCAATCGAAGCCTTCTTCTCAACGCTTGATCTGACCGGCTCAGGATCGTCGCTGGCTACCAGGTCGGGGGAAGCCGCCTCGTTCATTATCAATTCGAACAGTATTGAAATTTCTCAAACTTCGGGCGGCTATGGCAAGATATTGAGTTCGGATATCGAACAAATATTGAACGCCGGACGCAGGCTTTCGATCAACGCCATCGGGCAGGGAACCACTTCAGGTCATATTGCTATAAACGCTGGATTTTCAAAAACATCGAGCGCGGCTTCCACCCTCACATTATCGGCAAACTATCTGATCGACCAGGCTGCGGTTGCAAATATCAGCTCAACCGCGGGCACCCTTGATATCAATTTCAATGCCGATGTTGATAATGATGGGATTGGTTTCACCCGGTTAAGAGGAAATATTTCACTAAATGGCACGCCTTTATTGGATGGTCTCATCGGCATAAAATATGAAGGATATTACGACGACAACTACATTTTCTTCGCAAATGCTGCGATTCAGCAAGATTCGCGTTTTTCATCGCCATTCATATCGATAAACCCCACGACTCCGGGTACAGATATCGATGAGACTTATTCGGTAAAATTCTCGGGTTACTTCAGGCCGGCCGTTTCGGGCCTTTATAATTTTACCGTCGGAAGCGATGACGCATCACAGCTATTTCTTGGCCCCTCGGGGCAGTCTGTAAACATATTACAGCAAAATATCATCACGTCTGAGCCGATAGATCCATTGGTGAACAACGCTGGGCTGCACGGATTGGGTTTCGTTTCGGCGAATACAAGCCAGCCGCTGGTTGCGGGCCAATATTACCCGATCGTTGTCTTGTTTGGAGAAAATGGCGGCGGCGATGTGATCCATGTGCTGTTCGCACCAGATGGCCAGGAACTGAGCGATAATGGCCTTGGTACCTATTTCTACACGCCGAACGGTGAACTGGTTAAAAGGTCGAATCTGACATTTTCCGGTGGCGTTCGGCTTGGGGCCGATGTCAGTCTTACAACGCAGGGCGACATATTGTTTCTGAAGCCAGTCGATAGTGAAAACAACACCAATGGCGTTAATCTCAATATCGATGCCGGAACAGGGTCTGTAAAATTCCTCGGTGCGGTTGGGGGCGCAAAAGAACTGTCAGGACTGACGGTTAAATCGGGTAGTTTTGAAGCGACGTCGCTGAAAATCCTCACTACCGGGCTGGTAAAAATAGATGCCGCTTATGATTCGACAATATCCGGCGTGGTCACGGCTGCCAATCTGACCAAGGCGGGCACAGGCACGCTCAAGCTGCTTGGAGACGCAAATGTTGCGGATGTTTCGATCGAAGCTGGCCGCCTGCGCTCGCTGACCGCAGCAGGCACTGGATTGCTGAATGCGAACAGCGTTATGATCGGTGCGGACGGTGTGCTCGATCTCACGGCCGCGGCAACAGCGCCAATTATTTCGCTGAAATCCGTAAGTGGCGGCGGGCAGATCGATTTGGGAGACGACAAGGCGCTGGAGATTATCAGCGGTCGGCCTCAGGATGTGTTTTCCGGTACAATCACTGGCGGCCCCACCAGCGCCTTCATGGTCAGTGGCGGGACCGTCACACTCTCTAGCGATCCTGATTTTGCCGGCCAGATCACGGTTGGCAGCGCCACTTTGAAACTCGTTGGATCCGCGAGCTTGCCAAGTGTGGACAGCCTGACTTTCGCCGGCGCCAATGGTGGCGTGCTCGATATTTCCGGGCTGACCGCTAGCTCCACAACCATTTCAAATTTTTTCACTGATACCGCATCCCGATCCGGGTCGGTCTTGCTGGGTGCAAAGACCCTTGTCATTGACACGACGAGCGAGTCCATCGGCTTCAATGGGCTCACATTTACCAGTACCAGTGCTGGCGGCGGTCTTGAAAAGACCGGTGACGGCACGTTGATCCTGACCGGCACCAATACCTACAGCGGCGCCACCACCATCAGCGCCGGGGAACTGATCTTTGAGAACGACACACCGTCGCTTTCCAGCGCATCTTTCGACGGCGCCGGCGAACTGGTCATCCGGCCGACGGGCAGCAGCTTTGCTGGCGCGTTCAGCACCGCAGGGCTCAATCTGGGCAACAACCTCGGTGGGTTTACTATCGGCAAGGTTGGCAACACCGCCGATCTTACCCTGGGCATCATCAACATCGCGGGCCCAATAACAGCGCACGGCGGCAACGTGTTTGTGACCGGGGCGCTTACCGCCGCCGGCAGTTCCGCCGTCACACTCACCGGGACGCAGTCGATTGATCTGAAGGGCAGCGGCAGCATCGTCAGTCAATCTGGCGATGTCTTCCTTACAGCGCCTTTGCTTTACGTTCGAAACGGCGCCGGCAGCGCCGTACAGACGAGCGGTAACATCGATGTGACCACCTCGGAGCAGGGCAACCTCAACAACGACCATCTGCGTTTCGCCAACCGCTCCTTCGACGCCACTGACATCAGCGTCCTTACCACTGGCGGTTTCAATTTTCTTCTGGGCTTAAAGCACGGAAACACCGCTGGCCTCTTCATAGAGGACATCCGTAACCTCAACGCCACCGGCACCCTTACTCTGGGTAGCGGCGTTGACTACAGCGCCTTGGTCCCCGACGGTCTGAATGTTTGCGGCTCCAACTGCCGTATGACAGTGGCAAGCGGGTTCAACCTCGTTGCCTCCGACCTCGCCGGCAACCTCAAGCTCACGCACCGCGTCATCGACAGCAATAGCAACTCAAGTTTTACTCTGGGAACAGGCCAGTCGCTGACACTAGCCAACTTCGGCAGCCAAGGCGCAACCAGCAGCTTTGCATCAACGATCAGCGGCACCGGCTCACTGATCAAGGCGGGTGCGGCGGCGCTAACGCTCTCTGGCACCAACACCTATAGCGGCACCACCACCGTATCCGCCGGCACTCTCACCTTTGCCAATAGGAATGCCCTCTACAACGCGGCCTCTGGCAGTTGGACCGTCGACAAGATCAGTGTGGCAAGCGGTGCAACCTTGGCACTTAGGGTCGCTGGCGGCGACAACGTTTTCACTGAAACAGACGTCCAATCAATTGCTGCACTCGGCGTCGCTGCCGGAGGCTTCATGAGTGGCGCCATTCTTGGCCTCGATACCAATGGCGGGACCTTCAGCTACTCTAATGTCTTGGCTAACCCCAATGGCGGCAACAATGTCCTCGGGCTCAGCAAACTCGGCGCCGGCACCCTGACGCTTACTGTCTCCAACACCTACAGTGGCGGCACCACGATCAGTGCCGGCAGCCTCATCATCGGTGGTGCGGGCACCGCTGGTGCGGGAGCGCTCTCCATCGCCAGCGGCTCTGTCTTTGATTACGCCTCGTCCGCCAGCCAAACCCTTTCAGGTGCGATTACGGGCGCTGGGACGCTTTCTAAATCTGGCAATGGCACCCTGACGCTCATCGGCGTCAACACCTACAGTGGCGGAACCACGATCAGCACCGGCAGCCTCATCATCGGTGGTGCGGGCACCG
>JBMOFG010000015.1:0-13355 GCA_049314415.1 Polymorphobacter sp. | reverse complement strand
CGCTCGTCCGCAGCCTGACCCAGATCGGTCTTGGCACATTGCGGCAGGTACCCAATATCTCGACATCGCGGCTGCCGTCGCTGCCAGGTGCCGCCATGCTGCTGGCGGCATCGGTGAAGAAGCTGGGGTCGTCCTCGGTTATTGCTTCGGGCTTTGGCCTGCGGGAAGGCCTGTTGTTCGCGCAATTGCCGGCAGACCAGCAGCGACTCGACCCGCTGATCGTCGCGGCGCGCGCCGAAGGAATGCGGCAGGGGCGTTTCCCCGAACATGGCGATATGCTTTTCGGCTGGATGGACGGGTTGTTCGGCGGCAATGAAAGCGCCGCCGACCGGCGCTTGCGGCTGGCGGCGTGCCTGCTCAGCGATATCGCCTGGCGCGCCCACCCCGATTTTCGCGCCGAGCGCGGCGTCGATGTCGCGCTGCACGGCAATTGGGTGGCGGTGACGGCGGCGGATCGGGCGATGCTGGCCCAAGCGCTGCACGCCTGTTTCGGCGGTTCGGCGACCGCGCCGGTGTTGGCGCTGCTTTCGCAACTCGCCAGCCCGGCGCAACTGGCGCGGGCCCGGGCGTGGGGACTGGCGCTGCGGCTCGGCCAGCGGTTGACCGGCGGCACCGCGACGGCGCTGACTGCAAGCCGGCTTGGGCGTGATGACGGGCAAGTCGTTCTGCGGCTCGATGCCCGCCATGCGGCGCTGTTCGGGGATGCCGTGCTGCGGCGGTTGAAGCTGCTCGGCAGTGCTATTGCGTTGGAGCCCAAGGTTGTGACGGCCTGAGCGAAAGCGCCGCCGCTTTTTTACATCCGGAACGTGCCGAACCGCGTTTCCGGCACCGGGCGTTGCAGGCTCGCCGCAAGGCTCAGCGCCACCACCGCCCGCGTATCCGCCGGGTCGATAATGCCATCGTCCCACAACCGGGCGGAGGCATGATAGGGATGCCCTTCGCGCTCATACTGCGCGCGGATCGGCGCCTTGAAGGCTTCTTCCTCGGCCTTGGTCTTGAAGCCGCCGGTCTTGACCGTGGCCAGCACCGATGCCGCCTGTTCGCCGCCCATGACGCTGATGCGGGCGTTGGGCCACATCCACAGGAAGCGCGGAGAATAGGCGCGGCCGCACATGCCGTAATTGCCGGCGCCGAAGCTGCCACCGGTGATGACGGTTATCTTGGGGACGGCGGCGCAGGCAACGGCGGTGACGAGCTTTGCGCCATGCTTGGCGATGCCATCATTCTCGAAGCGCTTGCCGACCATGAAGCCCGAGATGTTCTGGAGGAACAGCAGCGGAATACGGCGCTGGCAGGCGAGTTCGATGAAATGCGCGCCTTTCTGGGCGGATTCGGAAAACAAGATGCCGTTGTTGGCGACGATGGCGACCGGCATGCCCTCGATATGGGCGAAGCCGGTGACGAGCGTTTCGCCATAGCGTGGCTTGAAGGCGTGAAACTCGGAACCGTCGACGATACGCGCGATGACTTCATGGACATCGACCGGGGTGCGCGTGTCGAGCGGGGCGAGGCCGTGGAGGTCGCTGGCGTCGAACAAAGGCGGGCGGATCGGTTGCGCCGGCACCGGCGTGGCGGCGGGGAGCGTCGCGACGATGCTGCGCGCGAGGCGCAGCGCATCGGCGTCGTCTTCGGCCAGATGGTCGACAACGCCCGACAGGCGCGTGTGGACATCGCCGCCGCCGAGTTCTTCCGCCGTCACATCCTCGCCCGTCGCTGCCTTCACCAGCGGCGGGCCGCCGAGGAAGATGGTGCCCTGGTTGCGCACGATGATCGATTCATCGGCCATGGCGGGCACATAAGCGCCGCCGGCGGTGCAACTGCCCATCACCACGGCGATCTGGCTGATGCCCTGCGCCGACATATTGGCCTGGTTGAAGAAAATGCGGCCGAAATGATCGCGGTCGGGGAACACCTCGTCCTGGCGCGGCAGGTTGGCGCCGCCCGAATCAACGAGATAGACACAGGGCAGGCCATTTTGCGCGGCGATTTCCTGGGCACGGAGATGTTTCTTGACGGTCAGCGGGTAATAGCTGCCGCCCTTCACCGTTGGATCATTGGCGACAATGACGCACAAGCGCCCCGAGACCTGGCCCACGCCGGCGATCATGCCGGCGGCGGGGACATCCTCGCCATAGACATTATGCGCCGCCAATTGTCCGATCTCGAGGAACGCCGTGCCGGGATCGAGCAGCCCGTCGACGCGCTGGCGCGGCAGCAGTTTGCCACGCGCGGCATGGCGGTCGCGGGACGCCTGCGGTCCACCCAGTGCGATGGTGGCCACCGTGCTGCGCAGATCGGCGACAAGCGTTGCCATGGCTGCGGCATTGGCGCGCGCGCCGGGGGTGAGGGGGGTGCCGATGCTGGTCATGGCATGGCTATAGGCCGGTCGGGGCCTCATGCTCAACCGCTTCCCAGCCGTCAGCGCCGGAGCGGATACGAAACACGGCGGCCAGATGCGCCGGGCCGAGCACGGTGGCGGGCGTGCCGGCGGCGACCAGCGCTCCCTTGTCGAGCAGCAACAGCCGGTCGCAGTACCGTCGCGCCAGATCGAGATCGTGCAGGGCGATAACGACGCCGGTACCCGTGCTCGCGAGGCGACCCAGTAGTGCCATGATGCCGAGTCTGTGGAACGGATCGAGATTGGCAACGGGTTCATCGAGCAGCAGCCAGCGCGGCCGTGCGACAAGGGCGCGGGCGAGCAGCACCCGGGCGCGCTCCCCGGTCGACAAGGTATCGACGCGGCGGTCGGTGAACGCTTCGGCATCGACGGCGGTCAGCGCGGCGGTGACGGCGGCACAATCGCGCGCCGCGCCGGGGCCAAGGCCGAGCTGCACAAGATCGGCAGCCAGCATCGGCCAGGCGACATCGCGGTCGGCAGGTAGCCAGGCGAGGGTGCGCACACGGCTGTCGGCAGCGAGTGGCGCGCGGTCGATAGTGACCGTGCCCGGCCCGGCCGACAGCCCGGCGATCGCGCGTAACAGGGTCGTCTTGCCGGCGCCATTGGGACCGATCAGCCCGGTGACGCTGGCGGGTGGCAGGGCGAGCGACAGTGGCGCCAGCATCGGCGGGCGGGCCAGCGCGGTCAGGGCAAGCGTCATCGGCTGCGTACCACCAACCAGAGGAAGAAGGGCGCGCCGAGCAGCGCTGTCAACACGCCGAGCTTCAATTCCTGGCCATTGACCGGAAGCCGCACTGCCATATCGGCGGCGAGCAGCAGCGCCGCGCCGGCACGGCCCGCGGGGACCAGCGCCGCCCCGGGCCGGTTGCCGACCAGCGGCCGTACCAGATGCGGCACAACGAGCCCGATGAAACCGATACTGCCCGCCACTGCCACCCCGGCGCCGACCATGATGCCGGTGGCAATGACGATCGTCCAGCGCAGCCGCGGGATGGCGATGCCAAGGCTGGTGGCGACATCTTCGCCCAAGGCCAGCGCGTCGAGGCGGTGGCGTTGCGCCAACAGCAGGGCTGCGCCCGACAGGATCAGCGGCGCGGCGACGGCAAGCTGCGGCAGGCTGCGATCGGCGAGCGAGCCGAGCAGCCAGAACATGACGTCGTACAGCGCATAAGGCGAGGGCGCGAGGCTGAGCGCCAGATTGACCAGCGCGCCGCCCAAGGCGCTGATCGCCACGCCGGCGAGTACAAGCGTTGCCGTGCCCGACACCGGGCCCGCCAGCGCCAGCAGCAGCGCCAGCGCTGCCAACGCGCCGGCCATGCCGCCCAAGGCCACCGTCAGCACGCCGCCACCGAGGAAATAGCCCGCCAGCACCGCCCCCAGCGAAGCCCCGGTCGACGGCCCCAGCACATCGGGCGAGGCGAGCGGGTTGCGCAACAATCCCTGCATGGTGGCGCCGCCCAGCCCCAGCCCGCCGCCGATCAGCAATGCCAGCGCGGTGCGCGGCAGTCGCAGTTCGAACAAGATGGTGCGCGCCAAGGCCGGATCGCGGCGCGCCACCGCCAGCAGCAGCGCCGGGTCCCACAGCAGCGAGGCAGCCAGCAGCGGCAGCAGCACCGCGGCGAGCAGCCACGACAGGCGGCGGACTATCATGGCCCGACCACCCGCCGCAGCCGGGCGATCTCGCTGGCCAGCGCCGGGCCGAGGCAGGTCCAGGCGCGGCCGTCGGTGGTGATCCGCCGCGTCGAAGCAGGCAACGCCGCCAGCGCCGGATGCTGCAACCAGCGCTGGTTGGCCGAAACCTGCTGCGGCCGGTAGCTTGTCAGCACAAGGATCTGCGGCGGCGCGGCGAGCAGACGTTCGAGATCGAGCTGACCGCGTGGCACCTTTTGTTGCTGCAGCCCGGCATGGGCGAGCCATTGCGCCGCCAGGCCGCCGGAGGCGATGGTCAGGCCGCCGCCGCTGGCCAGCACCGCCGGGCGGGGTCGCACCGGCACGGCGAGCGCTGCGTCCATTTCCGCAATCAGAGCCGCCCCCGCCGCACGGCGGCCGAGAGCGGCCGCGACGCTGCGGATATTAGCGCGGACATCGGCAAAGCTGCCCGGCTCGGCGATCTCGATGCTGCGGATGCCCAGCCGGCGCGCCATGGCGGCGGCATTGGGGTCGCCCCGGCTCGACAGCACAAGGTCGGGCGCGAGCGTGATGACGTCAGTCACCCGGCCATTGTTGGTGGCAAGGCCGCGCGCCCGGGCGGCAAGCTGCGTTTCGTCGGGGTTGGCACCCAGCCGGCTGACCGAGACCAGTTGGCCGGGGGCGGCAAGGCGCAGCGCCAGTTCGTCGCTGCACAGGTTGAGGCTGGCGACACGCAGCGGTGCTGCTGCTGCCGGCGCAGCGATCAGCAGCAGCAGAGCCGCCAGCGTCTTCACAGCCGCACGCGCACCCCGACGTGGGCGGTCAGGCCCGGGGTGCGATAGGCGAAGACGTCCTGATAATCCTTGTCGAAGGCGTTTTCGACGCGGCCGGTAAGATCGATCTTCGGACTGACATGCACGGCCCCCGACAGCGTGACGAGGGTGTAGGGCGCCAGCCGCACCCGCACGAAGCGCGCGAAGTCGATATCGTCGCGGGCGCCGGTGATGGCGGCGCTGGCGGCGAGATCGAAGGCCGAGCCGGTGTAAGCGGCGGTCAGGCTGCCCGAATGGCGTGGCCGGCGCACTTCGCGCAGGGTCAGGCCGGAGGCGACGCGCTGTTCATTGGCATCGAGCAGGGCATAGCTGGCGGCAAGGCGCAGGCCGGTGCGCGGCGTAGCGCTGGCGGCGACTTCCAGTCCCTTGCGGCGGCTGCGGCCGGTGGCATTGGCGACGCCCGACAGGAAAGTCGTGCTGTCGAAGGTCGACACGATTTCAGTGTCGAGCGTGGCGTCATACCAGGTAACATCGACGCCGAGCATGGCGTTCGACCAGCCGGCACCGACCTCCCAATTACGGCTGCGTTCGGGGCTGAGGTTCGGGTTGCCGACGAAAAAGCCTGGGAAAAAGCCGAACAGATCGAAGAAACTCGGGTCGGCAACCCCGGTGGCATAAGCACCATGCAGGGCAAGACCGGCGCCGGGTTGCACGGCAAGGGTGGCACGCCACGTCGTCGTGTCGGCGAAACGGTTGTTCCAGTCCTGCCGCACCGCGACGCCGCCACCGAGCCAGTCGCCGATGTCGAGGCGATATTCACCGATCAGGCTGGTCTGCAGGCGCGACCGCGACTGGTTGGAGAAGGCCAGCGGGTCGGCGTCGCGACTGGTAAAGCGTTCGCGGTCGTGCTCGAGTGCGGCGGTGAAGCGGTGGCGGGCGGCGCCGGTGTCGAGTTTCAGGCTGGTCTGGTAGCGCAGCATCGCGCGGCCGCCGTCGGATCGGTCGCTGGTCGTACCGGCGGTGCGGTTGAGATTGGCGGTATCGGTGAAGAAGCCCGAAACGCGCTGGGTCCAACGATCATCGAGCAGCGCGATCCCGGCTTCGGCGCGCAGCGCAAATTGCTTGCTGCGGGTGGCAAGCGGTTCATCGCTGGGTACGCCGGCGGTATAATCAAAGCCGTCGAATTCGCTGTTCGAGCTGGTGTAGCGCGCGACGAGCAAAAGGTCGGTGGACGCGGAGGGTGTGCTGCGCAGCTTCACATGCGCGGTGACATTGTCATACCCGTCCTTGTCGCCGCCGACATTGGCGATGTCATAGCCGCTCGAGGTCAGGGCGCTCAGCTGTCCCGACAGGGTCGTGGCGCTGCCGAGCGCCATGCCGCCGCCGGCGCCGGCGCGAAATGTGCCGAGCGCGCCGCCTTCGGTTTCGCCATAAAGCCCCTTGTCGTCACGGGTGGTGATGGTGATGACGCCGCCGAGCGCCTGCGACCCCCATAACGCTGACTGCGGTCCGCGCAGCACTTCGATGCGCTCGACCCCCGCCGCGAGCAGAGTTTCATAGCGGAATTCACCCGAGGACGCCGGGTCGGTGACGTCGATGCCGTCGATAAACGTGAGGGTGTGGTTGGCTTCGGCGCCGCGGATGCGCACCTGCGTCTGGGCGCCGAGCGGCCCCGACTGGCTGACGCTGACCGATGGCGCCAGGGTCAGATAATCCTTGACCAGCGGCAGCGACAGCGCGGCGATGGTCGGGCGGTCAATGATGGTCAGCGCCGTGCCGGCAAGGGCTGCGGGCACGGATTCGCGCGAGGCGGTGACGGTGATGGGGGAAAGCGCGGCGGCGGCGATGAGCAGAGTAAAGATGGTTCGTCCCTTCGTTGCGCTGGCGACAAGCCAGTGGCGGCATAAAGCCGCCGCAAACGAAGGGCGCATGATTGCACCCTGGCGTTACATGCACCGCTGGACCCGGCAGGCATGGGACGACCGGGGATGGCAGGTTTCCTGGCTTGCGGCTCGAACGCCCGTGTTCCGCCTTCCCGGGGTCGCCCCCAGTGGCCTGTGGAACAAAGGCTCGCCGCATACAGTTGCGGGCACAGCGCCGGACTTGGGACAATCCCGTACCGGCTTCCCTCTTAGCCTCACCTTGCGGGGTGGGGCACCATCCGATTCCAGCGATAGGCAGGCCGCGGCGAAAGCGCAAGCCACAGGCGGGTGTTGCGTTCCGGAGGCTGGCCCGCTATGCGCGTGACTGCTTTTGGCTGGTCGGAACCAGCCGCCATTCAGGAAAGAGCCCAACCCATGAAGTCCGGCATTCACCCCGATTATCACAACATCACCGTCAAGATGACCGATGGCACGACGTACAAGACGCGTTCGACCTACGGCAAAGAGGGTGACACGCTGGCACTCGACATTGATCCGACCTCGCACCCGGCCTGGGTCGGCGGCGCGGGCAAGATGCTCGATGCCGGTGGCCAGGTGGCGCGCTTCAACAAGCGTTTCTCGGGTTTTGGGCTCAAGAAGGCAGGCGAATAAGCGCAACGCTATCTGCTGCAAAAAGGGGCGTTGCCGCATGGCAGCGCCCCTTTTTTGTGCGCGGAAATGATGGCCTTGTTGGGCGGGGTTGTCTCTAACCCACCATCGCTTTTGCCGCCGCATAATCCGCCTTGCCATTTGGCGCGCGCGGAACCTTGGCGACGATGACGATCTTCTTGGGGGTCTTGTAGGCCGCCAATTGCTGCCGGCAATGCGCGCGCAAACTATCGGCATCGACCGGGCTGTGGGCCTCAACTACCGCGGTGACCACTTGTCCCCATTTGTCATCGGCGACGCCGAACACCAGCGCGTCATCGATGGCGGGGTGGGTCTTGAGCGTTTCCTCGACTTCTTCGGGAAAGACTTTTTCGCCGGCGGTATTGATGCACTGGCTGCCGCGGCCGAGCAGGGTGAAGCTGCCATCGGCCTCCACCACCGCAAAATCACCGGGCATCGAATAGCGCACGCCATCGACAGTGACGAATGTGGCGGCGGATTTCACCGGGTCCCGCCAATAACCGAGCGGGATCATGCCGCGCCGCGCTACCTTGCCCATCACGCCCGAGCCGGGAACAACGGGCTGCATATCTTCGCCCAGCACCAGCGTATTGCCATCGGCGACAAATTTTGTCGGGGCGCCGGCATTGGCGCTGGTCTGGGCCGACATGCCCAGCGCCAGCCCTTCGGAGGAGCCAAGTGCATCGGCGACCATCATGGCAGGGGCATGGCGGAGCAGCCCGGCCTTGGTTTCAGGGGACCACATGGTACCGCTCGAGATCATCACTGCCAGCGAGGCGATGCTGCCATGCCCGGCATCGAGCGCGCGCAGCAGCGGCCGGCCAAAGGCGTCGCCGACAATGACGGCATAGTCACAACCCAGCCGCTGGCAGGTCGCCACGGCCGCTTCGGGGTCAAAATTGACACCGGGGACCGTCACCACCGTGCCGCCGCGGGCCAGCGTGCTGACCGCGATGATCATGCCGGTGCCGTGCATCAGCGGCGGCAGCACCAGGCTGCGGTTGCGGCCGCGGCCATGACGGATATTGTCGAGCTGGTCGGCAAGGCTGTCGGGCGGGTCGCCACCGGGGTTGGCCGATGTGCGCATATTGCCCCACAAGGCCGCTTGTTCCCACATCACCCCCTTGGGCATGCCGGTCGTGCCGCCGGTGTAGATGAACAGCATGTCGCCAGGGTCATGATCCTGCGGCGGCAGCGTGGCGCCGGTTGCAGCGACCATATCGAAATTCTGCGCAAAGTCGGCGGTTTCCCCGCCGACCTGCAGATAGAGCTTCGTCTCCAGCCTATGGCGGATGCTGGCCACCAGCGGCGCAAATTCGGCATCGAAGACCACCACGGCGGCGGCGCTGTTGTCGAGAATGTAGAATAGTTCCTCGCCGGTATAGCGATAGTTGACGTTGACATGCACCAGCCGCGCCTTGAAGCCGGCGACGGTGGTTTCAAGATAGGCCGGCGAGTTGCGCATCAGATGCGCGATGCGGTCTCCCGGCACGGCGCCAGCGGCATGGGTGGCGGCGGCAATGGCGCTGGTGCGCGCGCCGAACTCGCGCCAACTCGTGGCGCGGTCGTCATGGATCGTCGCTGGCAGATCGGGGTCGATCGCCGTGCCGATGTTCGCAAAGATCGCCCCGAAGCTTACGCCGTTGGTCATGAGTCGCTCCCCAAAGCCAACCTAGGGGGAGACGGCGCAAGACTCCATCCCGCGCAAATGATTAGCGGCGGGGTTTTACGCGTCCTTGCCCGGGTCGAGCATGCGATGCAGGTGCACGACGACATATTTCATCGTCGCATCATCGACGGTGCGCTGGGCATTGGAACGCCAGGCTTCTTCGGCACTCGCATAATTGGGAAAGATACCGACGACATGCAGGGTGTCGGGTTCGCAGAAGTCGAGGGTTTGCGGGTCGCTGACGCGGCCGCCGAAGACGAGATGGAGCTTGCTCATGCAGCGGCACCTAGCCCATCGGCTGCTGCAATTCTACGCATATTCGGCGGCAAGGCGCTTCATCATGTCGCCGAACCAGGTTTCGAACTCGGCGCCATCCCAGGCGCGGTGCTCGCCAGCCTTATATGCCGCGCCGTTGCGGATATAAAATTCGGCGTTGACGCGGTTGGCCAGCCGGTTGTCGGCGGTGCGGATGACCTTTGCCGGCGAGCCGACGACGATCGAATTGGGCGGTATCTCCATGAAGTCGCGGACATAGGCGTGCTGCCCGATGATCGAGCCGGCGCCGACTACCGCGCCGTTGAAGATCGTGGCGTTGACGCCGACGAGCACATGATCACCGATGGTGCAACCGTGGAGCGTGGCATGATGGGTGATCGAGCAATACGCGCCCACCGTCACCGGCTTGCCGGGATCGGTATGGATCATCACGAAATCCTGAATGTTGGCGCCGCGACCGATCGCGACATGCGCCACTTCCGAGCGCACGACGGCGTTGCACCATATCGAAGCGTCATCGGCGACGCTGACATGGCCATAGAGTTGCGCGCTCGGGTGGACAAAGGCGCTGTCGGCGATGGCGATTCGGCTTGTCATCGGGCCGGCGACCGGGTGGCAGCCTTGCTGTTGGCCGATTTGAGGAAGGTGACAAGCGCGTCGAAGCCGTTCTTCTGGATATAGGCGTTGAAATCCGCCTCCTGTGTCAGGGACAGGTTGATGCCCGAAACGGTGAGATTGTTCACCACCAAGCGGGCATCGTCGCGCTTCTTGATCTGCCAGACCGCATCGACCGGCTGGGCGCCGGGGCGGGTGACGCGGGTGAACACGTCAGTATAGGGGCCGCGACCGACGCTGCGGATGGTCTTCACGCTGGCGTCGGAATAATCATAAAGCCGGTCGGCATAGGCGTTGAGCACGAAATCGGGCAGCGCTGCCTGATAGGCGCTGTACTGCGCCGGGGTGATGGTGGCGCGGTGGCGGCGAATCAGCCGGTTGCCGATATCCTCGAGTGCGACATTCTGCTGTAACATGGCGCGGAACTTGTTGCGGCCGGCGGCTTTCGACAATGATTTGTCCCGCAGGACGGCAAAGGCGTCATCGGCGAGCGACTGGACGAATGGCGCCGCCGTCGGGTCGCCGGGGCTGGCTATGCCGGGCGCGGCAACCTGTGCTGCGGCGGGTGTCGGGACGAACATGGTCGGTGTTGCCGCGATGCACAGCGTTGCCGCGAGGGCCAGACGGTCAAAACGGACGAAAATCATCGGAAAAAAGGCTCCTGAAACACCGGCTGCAGCAAGGATGGTGGCGTTTATGCGCTTAACCGGGCGTTAAAACCAGCGGCGGCAAGGCGCTTGCGAGCCGAAAAAGCCCCGCAAGCGCCATTCAATTGCGGTATCGCTTGCCGATAGTGGCCGGGCGAGGGGGTCAGCGGCGAGTCGCGGCGCCGATATCGCCGACGGCGCGGCGAGCGGCGGCGCGAGCCGCGTCGCCGAGCCGGCTGCCAGCGTCGCCCAGCACCTGGCGTTCGGTCTCGGTCGCGGGGAAGATGGCGCCAAGCGCGGCTCCGGCGGCAAGGCCGATCAGGATCGACACCAGCGGGTTGCTCGGCGCTTCGGCCTCGGCCTCGGTTTCGGCGCGCCGGCGCGGTTCGGACGGCGACCCAGGGGCGGTGTCGGCGAAACCGAAGCCATCATCATAATCGGTATAATCGCCGAGTTCGTCACCCATATCGACCCGCGCCTTTGACAGGCGCCGGCTGGTGAACAGCGTCAGTCCGACCGCGACAGCAGCGGCCGCCAGTGCCAGCGGATGGGCGCGCGCGGCGGCAGCGAGCTGGCCACTGCTGGCGGCGACGCGTCCAAGGCCATCGGCCATGAGGCGGCGCGGGTTCAGCCGCGCCTCGATCTCGTCGAGAGTGCCGCTCAGGCGCTGGCGGGCATCACTTGTCGGCTGGGCATTTTGCAAAGCCATTTTAATCTCCCTGCGCCGGGCTAGCCGGCCCTGTGGCATCATCGTCCGAATTGCCGGTGTCCCGATTGGTGGCGGGCGTCTCGCTGGCCGGCCTGTGCCGGGCGCGGTCACTGTTCTGCAACCGCTGCAGCCCGGCGTAAACCGTTGCGGCGCCTAATATGATGGCAATGGCTGCGGCAATCAATGCGGCTGCGACCACACCGACATGCGCGGCAAGCCCGACGAGCAGGCCGGTCAACAGGAACAGCAACGCCATGCCAATCAGCATCGCGCCGAAAAGCACCAGCGCGACATTGCCCGCCGCCTGTGCGAGGCGCTGGGTGAACTCGCCAAAAACCAACCGGAATTCGCTGCGCACCAACAGCGCCGCATCATCGACCAGGCGCATCACCAGGCCCGAGAGTGACGAGCGCGAACCGGGTTTGCGCATCAACGGGCAGCCTTGATCAGCCGGGTAACCAGAAAGGCTGCAGCAAAGGCGACGCCGCCGGCAAGGCCGGGCGATTCGCGGATCAGCGCCCGGCCGTCATCGAGCAGTTCGTCGATCGGTTTGTCGCGCAACCGGGCTTGCATGTTGCCGATAACGTCGGCGGCCTGATAGGCGAGGTCCGCCACCGGGGTCGCCAGCGCGCTGCCGCCACCCAGGCTGTCGACCTTGGCGGCGACTTCATTGGCAAGCGCGACGAGACCGTCGAAACCCCTGACCAGTTCAGCGCGGCCGTCCTCGACGAAATCGAGCAGCCGGGCCTGCGCAGCATCGATCAGGCCGCTGCCAGCCATGGGGGTGGCGTCTCCGGCGATTGCCGCGTCCAATTCATCGACAGCTATTGCGGCGTCGAAATCATCATCGCCGGCAATTGCGGCGTCAAAATCATCATCGCCGGCAATTGCGGCGTCAAAATCATTGCCGGCGTCATTGGCGGCCCGGTGCGATGGCTGGCTCATGCGCGTCGCTCTCTTTCTTCGCGTCGTTTCGACAACAGGAAGCGCTTTGCCCCTGCCAAAGTTCCCGCCGCCCCGCGCGGACATGTTGCGGAGCGCCGGCTCTGCCGATAGATGGCCCCAGTGTCGGGCGAGCGCAACTGCGTTTGCGCCCCTCTGGTGAAATCTTCGGCCGTTCGCGGTCGCAACTGCTGCAAAGGCCTTGTTTCATGACCGCGATCATCGACATCCACGCCCGCGAGATCCTCGACAGCCGGGGCAACCCCACCGTCGAAGTCGATGTCGTGCTCGAAGACGGCGCCACCGGCCGTGCCGCGGTGCCGTCGGGCGCGTCGACCGGGGCCCATGAAGCCGTCGAACTGCGCGATGGTGACAAGGCGCGCTATCTCGGCAAGGGCGTGCGCAAGGCCGTTGCGGCAGTGAATGGCGAGATCTACGACGCGCTGTCGGGAATGGACGCCGAAGAACAGGGCGAGATCGACGCCGCGATGATCGAACTCGACGGCACGCCGAACAAGAGCCGGCTTGGCGCCAATGCCCTGCTGGGGGTCAGCCTGGCGGTTGCCAAGGCCGCCGCCGATGCGCGCGGGTTGCCGCTGCACCGCTATGTCGGTGGCGTGTCGGCGAATCTGTTGCCGGTGCCGATGATGAACATCATCAACGGTGGCGCCCATGCCGACAATCCGATCGATTTTCAGGAATTCATGGTGATGCCGGTCGGTGCTGCCTCGCTTGCCGAGGCGGTGCGCTGGGGTGCCGAAATTTTCCACACGCTCAAGTCCGAACTGAAGGCCGGTGGCCATAATACGGCCGTTGGTGACGAAGGCGGCTTTGCGCCAAATCTGGGTGGCACCCGCGCCGCGCTCGATTTCGTCATGGCCGCCATTGCCAAGGCCGGCTTCAAGGCGGGGGAAGACGTGTTCCTGACGCTCGATGCTGCCGCGACCGAATTCTATCATCAAGGACATTACGTCCTAGCCGGCGAAAACCTGACACTGACCGGCGAGGCGATGGCCGATTATTATGTCGCGCTCGCCCGCGATTACCCGATCCTGAGCATTGAGGACGGCATGGCGGAAGACGACATGGCTGGCTGGAAGCTGCTCACCGACAAGCTGGGAAGCACCTGCCAGCTCGTCGGCGAT
>JBMOFG010000014.1:0-13400 GCA_049314415.1 Polymorphobacter sp. | reverse complement strand
AATTTGGCACGGTGACAGGGCGCAAGCGCCGCTGCGGCTGGTTCGATGCCGTGCTGGTGCGCCAGGCCATCGCGGTTTCGGGTGTGGCCGGCATGGCGCTGACCAAGCTCGATGTGCTCGATGGTTTCGAAACGCTGCGCATCTGCACCGGCTATAGCCTCGATGGCGAGACCCTCGATCATTTCCCGGCGCATGCCGCCGATCAGGCGCGCGTCGTGCCGGTCTATGAAGACTTTGGCGGCTGGTCTGAATCGACCGCAGGCGCCCGGCGCTGGGCCGATCTGCCCGCGCAGGCGATCAAGTATATCCGCCGCATCGAAGAATTGACGCAATGCCCTGTAGCGCTGGTCTCGACGTCGCCCGAACGCGAGGACATCATTCTGGTTCGCGATCCGTTTCTTGATTGACGCGCGGCTGCAACGGCTTTGGGATGTCATGGCTGGCGCCGTTATGATCGCCGGGGCCGCCGTCACCGCCTGCGCGCCCGCCGCCGCCGCGCCGGCCACAACAACCGGCACCAGCTTCGCCTGCCCGGCGCCCCGCCATCATGATGGCGATGCCATCCGGTGCCGCGGCGGTTCCAAATCGATGCGGCTGTTCGGCATCGACGCGCCCGAGATGCCCGGCGCCTGCCGGCCGGGCCGGGCCTGCACGCCAGGCGACGCTTTTGCCGCGCGCGACTATCTGGCCGCCTTGACCGCCGGCCATGCCGTAACTTGCGAGCAACTCGATACCGACCGTTATGACCGGGCCATCGTGCGCTGCGCTGCCGACGGCGCCGACCTCAGCTGCGCAATGGTCGCCGGTGGCCATGCGGTTGAACGCTATGGCCGGCTGGCCTGCCGCACAGCCGGGCTCCAGCCCGACAAAGTGCGCGCCGGACCGGACGAACCGCGGATCGACGCGCGCTCCCGCCAAATCGCGAATGCCCCCGTCACGGCGCGGCGTGCCCCTGCGGCGGCAGCCTCCGGTCCGCACTGGTCAGGCTACGCGGTGCCGCTGTGGCTGGCCGGCATCAATGTTGCCAGCGGGATCGCCATGATCGTCGACAAGCGTCGCGCCGCCCGGCAGCGTTATCACCGGGTCGACCGCATTGCCGAATCGACGCTGTTGCTGATGGCCGCTGCCGGCGGCAGCCCGGCGACCTATGCCGCCCAGCAGGGGCTGCGCCACAAGACCGCCAAACAGCCTTTTTCGATAACGCTGCGCCTCATCATCGCGGTGCAGGCCGGCGTTTGCGGCTGGCTGTTCTGGTCGTGGCTGTCGGCCTGATCTTTTACAGCGCCAGGGTCGCGCGAGACGACACAAAAGCGCTGCCGACGCCACCGGATCAGCGGTGTGGCGTTCCACAAGTGACAGCCAATGTACGAAGGACGGTGAGTTTCAGTGCCCAAGCGGGTACGATTCGCCGGCCAATATGGGAAAGCCAGCCCCAATATATGTTACCGGCCGACAAAACAGGCAGACCGCCGAAAGGCGAAATTCCCTGCCAAGGCTTTGTTTTAATGGTCGGGGAGACAAGATTCGAACTTGCGACCCTCTGGTCCCAAACCAGATGCGCTACCAGGCTGCGCCACTCCCCGAACCGTGCCTGTCCCCTAGGCCAACGCCTTGCACAACACAACCCCGCGATGGCCGTGATCGGGACAGGGAGCGCCTGTTTGCGCAGGCTTTCAACGATCGTCCCGCCAGATCAACCAAGGCCGACCTGTCGCGATCATGACCCACGCCATGGTCAAGACAGCCGATAGGGTCAGATCAGCGCTGCTTCTTGGTGATCGTCGCGGTGAAGTCCGGATCCTTGTTCGCCACCCAATCGACAAATTTGCGAATACGGGGATCGGCCAAAAGCCCGTCCAAATCCATCCCGTGGCGCTGCAACTCGGAATTGGTGAAATTGGCCGTCAGCGTCTGCTGACAGATCGGATGCATCGGCACCGTATCGCGCCCGCCCCGGCTCTTGGGCACGGGATGGTGCAACACGATGGTCTTGCCCGTGGGCCGGCTGCAGAGCCAGCAGACGACAACCGGCGCCGGCTCGTCCTGGCCCAGGTCGCCATACGGATCGTGCTTGGAATGTTTGCGTGCCATGCGTCTGCCTGAATTGCCTGAAGTTGCGTCACCCGCCTAAAGTGGTGCGCCGGGCATTACCACCATTCGCTATTTTATTGGCGTGGACGGCGCGAATTGGAGACATGTCCAGCCAGTCCGGATCCGCGACGCGCCGAGTCAGCCGCTCAAGCCATAGCGTTGTTTCGCTTCGGCAAAATGTGCGCGGGCGTTGCGCCAGACCGGCGGGAGCCCGGGGCTTCCCAAATATTCCAGCAGATGCGGGAGCAAGGCCGCCGCAAATTCCTGCGAGGCTTCACGCGGCAACAACGTGGGCAGGTGATCGATCGCTTGCACATGGACCGGCCAGGCCGCACTGCCCGCAGCGCGTCGGAACGGCACATCAAGGCTGGTGCTGGCGTCGTAGACGGCGATCGGGTTGTTCGGGTTGTTGGGATCACAACTGACATCGCTGATAATCTTCAGCCGCGTGTTTTCAGCCAACAAGGCCGGGTCGATCATCGGGCTGATCGGTTGCCGAAGATAGACGCAATTGATGAAAATATCGTGCGCGATAATCGCCCTGATGGGCTTTTCGGCGGCGGCGAATTCAGGAAGGTCCCAGGCGCTGATCGCGACTTGATCGCCCAGTTCGCGCAACAAATCACCGGCACCCGTGCCGCAACGGCCCAGCGCACCCATGATCATCACGCGCAACGCGTGTCCGCCAAGCACAGCCTTGACCGCGTCGACCAAATCCTGACGGCTGGCATAGCGCTGCGCCGCCGGATAGGGCAAAGCCGATTTTTGATAATGCGCGTTCCCCAACACGCCAAGGGCCGCACCAACAAACCCGGCCCAATAACCAAAGGCCGCAATGCGACGGCCGTGATCGTCCTGCAGAAACTCCAGATCGTACAAATCGCCGCTGCCGTCGGCATAGGCTTTGAGCACGGCGCCGGCGCCACTCTGGCCCTTGAAGCTGTGCGAAAAATAAATATGCGTGTGGGCGATCGCCACATCGGCTTCGGCAAGTTCCTTCAGGCCAAGAATAACCGCGTCAGCCGGCGCCTGCCGCCAATGCCGATCAGTCAGCTCTGCGCCGGCCGCCTGATATTCCTGATCGCTGAAAATACGGTCTGCCGATCTCTGGGCGATGACATGCACGCCGTTTTTAACGAGGGTGCCGACGCCATCGGGCGTGAGCGCCACCCGCGCTTCGCTGGCCTTGTCTTCACGGCGCAACCAAAGGGTTTTCATGCTGCAATCTGCCCAGCCTGGATCGTGAAAGAGAGAAATAAGCGACGCCGGCGATCAGCACCATGATCGCGACGGCCAGCCACGCCGGTGCGCCACCCGTCAGGCTCAGCGCCGATGCCAGCGCAAAACCGAAAAACGTCAGCACCGCGGTGAATATCGCATAAGGGAATTGCGTTTCCACATGGGACATGTGGTTGACGCCCGAACTCATCGACGAAAGCACCGTCGTGTCGGAGATGGGTGACGCATGATCACCGAACAGGCCACCACTGATGGCAGCGCCGATGCAAACCGCCACCGGCGCCTCCAGCCCGACAGCGATCGCCACGCTGACCGGAATGACTACGGCAAAGGTCCCCCATGACGACCCGGTTGCCAGCGACAATGACGCACCGATCAGGAAAATCATGCTCGCCAGCAACCATTGCGGAAAATTGATGAAATTGAGCAACTTGGCGATTGCCGCCCCGGTATCAAGAGCAGCCATCACGTCACTGAGCGTCCAGGCCAGGATCAGGATGCACAAGATCGGCATGATCCGCCCCATGCCACTGAAAAAAGCTTTCGAACTGTTGCTGAAATCAAATATCTGAAAGCGATGCAGCATTATTATGGTCGCGGCCGTGGCAACCGTATAGGACAGCGCCAGCGTTGTTCGGATGATCGCGCCTGTCAAAACGCCTTGCTGAATTGAAAAATAGGCGAACAGGGACATCATCGACAGAAACAAGGTACCGAGCGCTACAAGCACGATTTTTGCGCCATGCGTCTCAAGCGCCGTGCTTATCGCAGGCAGCGCGACGTCCGAATCCTCATATTTGTGCGTGCCTGCCAGAAAGCGCTGCTGCACACGCTTCATTGGCCCCAACCAGACGTTGAATACGGCAACAAAGGCGACGCCCACCAAGGTGAGCAAAGGATAGAGCATGTAGAACCAGATTTCCTGAAAGGCGATAAAGCCGTCTTTCTTGATGCCTTCCGCCGCATAGGATGTTTCCATGAGGCCCATGATATAGGCGCCCCAGCTGATGAAGGGGATCAGCACACAAACAGGTGATGAGGTGGAATCGACAATATAGGCGAGCTTCTCGCGGCAGATTTTCAATTTATCGTACACTGGCCGGTAAACCGGACCAAGAATCAGCGAGTTTCCCGAATCAGAGAAAAAAATGATGATGCCGCCGAGCAAGGTGCTCAACTCGAGCTTCATTGGTGAGGTGACGCGGGTGCCCAACAGGCCGGAAAATGCCCGCATCGTATTCGAAGCTTCGAGCAGATAAATGAAACCAGAAATAATGGTGATGACAATCACAATCTGCGCATTGGATCCTTCAAGCTGCTGAAAGATGCCATCATTGAACAAGGCGATCATGCTGTTCAACGGGTGGTAATGCGATATTATCGCGTAACCGACGACAACTGCGCTCAACAAAGAAAGAATGACTCGTCTGGTCGCAAAAGCCAGAACCAGCGCAACTGCAGACGGTGCAATTGCCAGAAATGAATCCATGTTATTGCTCTTTTCCGGATTTCAAGGATCAAGTGCAGGCAACAAATTCAACGGCACCGCCGGCGCGCCAAGCCGGAACCATGGCTTGGCGGCTTTGTCGCGCAGGAACGCCGGGTACGCAATGGCTGATGCCCGGCTTGTCGGCACCCGGGCGCGCCTGACAGGCTCCTTGCCGACGGTAGGCGGCAGCGTGCCGGCAACCCAAGATCGGGCCGGGATCTGGCTGGCGCAACGTCGACCCGGCCCCCGACGCCATCGCTATCGGCTTCCAAAGCTGCTGCTGTCACCGCATCACGGATTTCAGACCTGACCGACCGCGCGCATCTGATCCGCAATGATCGTGCGGGATGCCGCCCAATAATGCCAGGCAGCCCAGAAACCGGTCGGCGAGAGAATCAGCAGCGCCATACGCAGCGATTCCGCATTCGGCCCGCCGGCGCCGCCGAAATAATCGCTCATCCAGCCCACCGCCTGCGGTGCGACGATCAGGTTGAGCACATTGGCGGCGATCAGCGATATCGCGATGGTCATGGCACGCATTTTAGGTGTGGCCAGATTCAACAGCAGCGCCATTGCCGGACCGATATAGAAGTAGATCGCCGGAATGAAGGTCCAGAGCATCAGCTTCGCCACGGGCAACGAATGGGTCCAATAGGCGATGAACGACGGCACCGTAGCGACTGCCGTAAAGATCGCCAGCAGCCAGACGATCCGGCGCGAATCGGCAAATGACGGGCGCGACATCAGCCAGGCGGTAAGCAGGGACGCGGCGATACCGGCAATCAGGTGGATCGGCCCGACGACTGCACCCGCCTGCCCGACATCAAGACCATACATGCGTTGCAGGAATGTCGGCGTGAACCACATCAGGCCCCAGCCCCATAAGGCCGACACGCCGCCGCCCATGATCACGTGGAAAGCGGCCTTTTGTTCACGCAGAAACCGCACTGTTTCGACGAACGTCGGCGTTTCCTGTGTTGAAACGGCATCGAGGCGGCCGCGCTCGGGTTCTTTGATGGTCAGGCAAATGATCATGCCAAGGACCAGACCGGGCACGCCAAGGACCAGAAACGCGGCCCGCCAGCCATAAAGATTGGCAACATAGCCGGCCACATCGGCACCCAGCCACGCGCCGATCGGCGCCCCAAGGGCAAACAGGGTCATCGCCATGGCGCGGCGATCCACCGGAAAATAATCGGCAACGATCGAATTGCAGGCCGGGGTGCCACCCGCCTCTCCGACGCCAACGCCGATCCTGGCAAGCAGCAAGTGCCAATAGCCCAGCGAGAGCCCGCACAGCGCGGTCATCGCCGACCAGACCACCAGCGATGCCGCCAGCAGATTGCGGCGGTTGTAGCGGTCGGCGACCCCGGACAGCGGAATGCCGAGCGTGACATAGAAAAGCGCCAGCGAAACGCCGGTCAGAAAGGCAATGCCGCCGTCATCAAGTTTCAGTTCGAGCCGGATCGGTTCCAGAACCGTCGACATGACATAACGATCGGCGATGTTGATCGTATAGACCAGCATCATGATCATCAGCACATACCAGCGGCCAGCCATGCCGGCGACACGATCGGGGGGCGCGATTGTCACTCTCGTCACCTCGACGGTCCTTCAAGACGAACAGACATCATGGCATCGCCAAGGCAAATGCCGGTCGCCATAATCCCGGTCGCCATGATTCCGGTCGCCATGATTCCGGTCGCCATGATTCCGATCAGCATTTCGCCGGCGCGCGGCCCGTCACGATCAGGCGCGACGATCTCGACCAGGCGTCGGGCTGCAAAGGCGACAGCAGCGCGCGTTTTCACTTCACCAATCCCATCTTTCAAGCATAATTTGCTATACACACTCGCCAGCGTGTGACTGTTGCTTTAAATTCGGCAGCCGGGCGAAAATTTTCCCGCTTGCTGACGCGATGGTCGAGCGCCCGGCGTGTTGCGATGGCCGAACCGACGCATGACAGGCACAATGCGCTGTTGCGGGGCCTGTCCACTTGATGGACAAATGGCGCATAATAACAGCTTTGGGCGTGGCTTTGTGGCGCTCAGGATGGGCAGCAGCCGGAGGATCGAGCATGGCGACACAGACCAACTGGCCGTCCAACACCGACACCGGCGAATTGGCGGCACAGCTTGCCGCCATTGTCGGCGCCGACAATGTCAGCACCGCTGCTGCCGTCCGCGCACTGCATAGCGAAGATGTCTTTTCGGTCAGTGCGCACCGGGTTGCGCTGGTCGTTACCCCGCAATCGACCCGGCAGCTTGCTGAAGTCGTGGCCGCTGCCCATGCCGCCGGCGTGTCGGTGGCACCGCGCGGCGCAGGCATGAGCTATACCGATGGCTATCTGCCGGCATCGGACCACAGCATCAGCCTCGATCTGACCGCGATGAACCGCATCATCGCCATCAGCGCCGATGACATGACGGTGACGGTCGAAGCCGGCTGCACCTGGGCAGCGCTCAACACGGCGCTGGCGGCACAAGGGCTGCGCACCCCCTTCTGGGGGCCAATGTCGGGCATTTATTCAACCATCGGCGGCGGCGTTTCGCAGTTGAACGCCATGTTCGGCGCCGGCCAGCATGGCACATCGAGCGAAAGCGTCATCGCCATGACCATCGTGCTTGCTGATGGCCGCCTGCTGCGCACCGGTGCGCGCGGGTCCGATGGCGACACCCCCTTCTATCGCCATTTCGGCCCCGATCTGGCCGGGCTGTTCTGCGGTGATTGCGGCACGCTCGGCATCAAGGCCGAAATCACCCTGCGGCTGATGCGGGCGCCGGCTCATGAAGGCTGCGCCTCCTTTTCGTTCAGGACCGGGCGCGACCTGCTGCGCGCCATGGCCGAAATGGCACGGGCGGGCATCGCCTGCGAAATGTGCGCCTTTGATCCCGGACTTACCAAGGTGCGCATGAAGCGCATGTCACTGATGAGCGACGTCAAGACGCTGGGCGCGGTCATCGGAAAGGAAAAATCGGTCGGCAAAGGGCTGATGGCGGCGGCCAAGATCGCGCTCGGCGGCCGCAACTTCATCGAGCCGACCGATTATCCGCTGCACGTCATCGCCGAAGGCCGCTCCGCCGCCGGGGTGGCGGAGGATATCGACGCAGCACGCGCCATCGCGGCGCGCTTCGATGGCAGCGAGATCGAGAACAGCATCGCCAAGGTGATCCGCGCCATGCCCTTCCCGCCGCCCAATTCGATGCTGGGGCCCGAAGGCGAAAGCTGGGCACCGGTCCATGGCTATGTGTCATTGTCGAACGCCCCCGCGTTCCACGCCGCCATCGACGCGCTGTTCGCCGAAATGGCCGCTGAATTCACCGAACACGGCATTTATACCGGCTTTTTGTTCACCTCTTTGTCGACCAACGCGCTTTTGATCGAACCGGTATTTTATTGGCCGAGCGGTTACCGCCCCGTCCATGCCGCGATGATCGAGCCGGCGCACCTCGCCGGCCTGCCGCATTTGCCCGACAATCCGGCAGCGACCGCCGTCGTCACACGCGCCCGGCAGCGGGTGATGGACATTGTCGCCAGCTTCGGCGGCGGGCATTTCCAGCTTGGCCGCGCCTATCCCTATCGCGCCAGTCGCGACGCCGCATCAACCGCGCTGCTCGATGTGATCAAGGGCTTTGTCGACCGCGATGGCCAGTTGAACCCGGGGGGGCTGGGGTTCCCGCAATGACGGGACGCTGCCCGGACCGGCTTGTCGCCGCGTTCGGCAGATGGTTTCATGGCCGAAAACTTTGCAAGCAAGGAGACTGACTCATGACGGAAACAGCCGGCAAACGCGGTGTGCGCGACGTAATGCCGATCCTGGCGAGCAACGAAGGCGTGTGGGAAGGCATTTACCGCTATTATGATGCAAAGACCGGACAGATGACCGACGAGCATAAATCGCGACTGCTGTGCCGGCTGGTCGATGAAGGCGCGCACGAACGCTATTACCAGACCAACCATTATTACTGGGCCGATGGCCGCTACGAGATCCGCGAATTTCCCGCCGAATATCGGAATGGCCGGGTCTGGTGGGACAATGACCTGATCAAGGGCTGGGCGGCGCATATGCAGCCCGATGATTTCAACCGCTCGACCTGCCTCAACTGGACCCGCCACAACGAGCCTGGCGTCTATCTTTACGAGATGATCCAGAACAGCGACGACCGCAAGAACCGCGCCCGCACCTGGCAATGGTTCCGCGACGGCATCTGTTTCCAGCGCACGCTGATCGACGAGGTGTTCATCACCCGCGACTGGCAGAACTGGACCGACCACAGCGCGCCAAAACTGTGATGAAAGCCTATGAGATCGGCCCGCAGACCGGGCTTGCCAGCCTGACGCCGGTCACGCGCCCCGCGCCCGTCGCCGGCCCCGGCGAAGCGGTCATCAAGGTCCTCGAGGTCTGCCTCAACCATCGCGACCTGCTTGTGCTTGAAGGCCGCTATGGCGCGCTGCGGCCTTCGACGCGGGTGCCGGTATCGGAAGGCGTCGGCGAAGTGCTCGCGGTCGGGCCGGGCGTAACCGGGGTCCGGCCCGGTGACCGGGTCATCGCACCGCATTTCGTCACCTGGCTCGACGGCGCGTTTTCGCCGGCGGCGTTCGGCAATGATTATGGCATCACCCATGACGGCTGGCTCGCCGAGCAGATCGTCATGCCCGCAGCCGCGCTGATCGTGCTGCCCGATGCGCTGACGACGCGGCAGGCAGCGCCGCTGGCATCATCGGCGCTCACTGCCTGGCACGCGCTGGTGGAAGCCGGCGGCATCAAGGCCGGCGATCTGGTGCTGGCGCTGGGCACGGGCGGCGTCTCGGTGTTCGCATTGCAGATCGCGAAAATGTGCGGCGCCCGGGTCGCCATCACTTCGTCGAGCGATGCCAAGCTGGCGCAAGCGCGCGCGCTCGGCGCCGACATCACCATCAATTATGCAACGACGCCCGATTGGGCGGCGGCGCTGACGGCAGCCACCGGCGGCGGCGGCGCCGATATCATCGTCGAAACCGGCGGCCAGGCGACGCTGTCGCAATCGATCAGCGCTGCGGCTCCCAACGCCCGGATCATCGTCATCGGCGCGCTCGCCGGGCCGTCGGGCAGCAGCCTGGCCAATTATGGCACGATCATCGGCAAGAACCTCATCCTGCGCGGCATCGCCGAGGGCAGCCGCGCCATGCTCGCCCGTCTCGCCGGCGCCGTGGCGGCCAACGGCCTCGAACCGGTCATCGACAAGACGTTCGCTTTCGACGACGCGCCGGCGGCGTACCACTATCTCAAATCGGGTGCGCATTTCAGCAAGGTGCTGATCACGAACGGCTGAACGGCTTTACCGGGCGTTGGCGCCGGGCTTATGCTGGCGCGCCCTGCAACGCGAGTGTCAGCGCCCATGGACGTCACGCCCCTGCCCGCCCCGACCGATGCACCGCGCCTGGCGCGTCACATCGGTGCCTGCCACCGCCCCGGCACAGCGCTGCTGGTCGGCATCACCGGCTCGGTCGCGGCCGGCAAATCCACGCTGGCGACGGCGCTGGCCGAAAATCTTGCCGGGTTGCGCATCGCCACGGTTGCCACCGATGGCTTCCTGCGTCCCAATGCCGAACTCGATGCTGCAGGACTGACCCGGCGCAAGGGCTTCCCCGAAAGCTATGACAGCGCCGCCCTTGCCGCCACGCTCGCCGCGCTGCGCCATAGCCCCGCGCCGGTGCCGGCCTATTCGCACCGGCTTT
Organism: Polymorphobacter sp.; assembly: GCA_049314415.1. Taxonomy (GTDB): domain Bacteria; phylum Pseudomonadota; class Alphaproteobacteria; order Sphingomonadales; family Sphingomonadaceae; genus Sandarakinorhabdus. The sequence continues at coordinate 2,863 of JBMOFG010000014.1, read as the reverse complement.
ACGATGTCGATCCGGCGCTCACCCACATGGTCGGGCCCGCCGATGTCATCCTTGTCGAAGGGCTGGGCCTCGCGCCGCATGCCGGCGGCGATCCGGCCACCGCGCTCGACCTGCTGATCTATCTCGATGCCGATGAAGGCGATCTCGAACATTGGTTCGTCGCGCGCTTCATGCGGCTGTGGCACGCCGCGGCCGATGATCCGACCTCCTTCTACACCCGCTTCGGCGACCTGACGCCCGCTGCGGCACAAGCGCTGGCCCGCGGCGTCTGGACCGGCATCAACCTGCCCAACCTGCGCGATCACATCAGCGGCGCCCGCGACCGGGCCGATATCCTGCTCAGCAAGGACCGCGACCACCGCCTCACCCTGCACCGCCTCACCCTGCACCGCCTCACCCCGCACCGCGCCTGAAACGCGATGCCGGCGGCTCAAGGCCGCAAGCCGCGGCCCTTGCGCCCCGGCTTGAGGGCGCGCTGCGCCAGATTGACGAATTCGCACAATTCCGCGCGGGTCTCGCGCGGATCGATGATCGCTTCCACGCCGAATTTTTCCGCCGTGCGAAAAGGTGATCTGACTCGTTCCAGCCGCGCCTTGATTTCGGCGAGCCGCGCCTTGGGATCGTCACAGGCGTCGAGTTCGGCGCGATAGGCGGCTTCCAGCCCCCCCGAGATCGGCAGGCTGCCCCAATCCCCCGACGGCCACGCCAGCCGCCAGCGGAAGCGGTCGGCCGGGGCATGGCCACTGCCTGCCATGCCATAGGCCTTGCGCAAGACCACTGCACACCAGGGCACCGATGATTGATATATCGCTGCCAAGGCCCGTGAACCCCAGCGAATTGTCGCCTCGTCCTCGGCACGACGCCCGATCAGAAAACCGGGATTGTCGACCAAATGCACCACCGGCAGGTGGAAGGTATCGGCGAGATCGACATGGCGTTCGACCTTGCGCGCCGTCGCCGCCGTCCATAATCCGCCCAGCGCCTGGGGGTTCGAAGCGATCACCGCCACTGGCCAGCCGTCGATCCGCGCCAGCCCGGTGACAACCCCCAGCCCCCATTCGCGTCCCATTTCGAACCAGCTGTCGCGATCGACCACCGCTTCGATGATCGGGCGGATCGGGTAAAGCTGGCGGCCATCGCGCGGCACCGCCGATACCAGCCAGTCGTCGCCCTTGCGGCGCTTGTCCCTGACCGGCCCCCGTGCCGGCAATTCATCAACTGAACTGGGCAGATAGGACAGGAACTTGCGAAGCCGTATAAAGGCCTCGGCCTCGCTTTCGACCCGGTCGTCGATAGCGCCATTGGCGGCGTGGATCTGGGCACCGCCCAGATCTTCCTTGGTGCGAATCTCGCCGGCCGCGGCAACCACCGGCGGCCCGGCAACGAACATCTGCGACACGCCTTCGACGAGCAGGGCATAATGCGCCATCACCAACCGCCCGGCTCCCAGCCCCGCCACCGGCCCGAGCCCGAGCGCCACCACCGGCACCTCGGCCATGTTCGCCACCATCACCTCCCAGCCGGGGATTTCGGGAATATAGGTGTGGCCCATCGTTTCGAGGGTACGCACCGAGCCGCCGCCGCCGGTGCCCTCGATCATGCGGATCAACGGCATGCGATATTCGCTCGCCATGCGTTCGGCATCGGTCAGCTTGCGGTGCAGGCTGGCGTCGGCAGCGCCGCCCCGCACCGTGAAGTCATCGGCGGTCAGCACCACCGGCCGGCCATCGACCAGCGCGCGGCCGAACAGGAAATTCGCCGGCTGGAAGCTGAGCATCGCGCCATCATCGGCGTAGGCGGCAAAGCCGGCGAGCGCGCCGATCTCGCGGAACGAGCCTTCATCGGCGACGGCAGCAATACGTTCGCGGGCGTTGAGCCGGCCCATGGCGCGCTGTTTTGCCAGCTTGGCCTCGCCCCCCATCAACAGCGCGGCGGCGCGGCGGCGGTTGAGTTCGTCAATCTCGGGGGTCCAGCTCATCGTCACAGACTAGGTTGTGAATGCGGGAATGACCAGCGTCAGGACCGTGTCGGCGGCGGCCCCTTGGGCCGTGCTGTTCAGACCGGCCGCAATGGCAGGGCGATGGTCCAACGCAACACCGGATGCCGACGAAAAGCTGCGACGAACCGCCGGCCCCTGGTCACAGCCCGCTGCGACTTAAGGTCCGAGTCTTGCTTAACAGTAGCAAATCAGCAAAAAAACATTTATTTAATCTTTCGTGCCCGATCCAGATACCCGATCCAGACAGAGGCAATCATTCAATGCGTATCGGTTCTGATGAAGATTTTGTTGATACAATTGATATTTCGTCACCCCCAAGGGGCTGTATTGTCATGACAACACAGCAAAACGTCAATCCTGGCATCGCATCGCTGACCGACGGTCAACGCGATTGTCTGCGTTATGTCTATAGTCACATGACTTCAAAGGATATTGCCCGAATTTTACAGGTATCGCCGCACACTGTCGACATGCGCCTGCGCACCGCGATGAAGACCCTGGCGGTCGGCAGCCGGATCGAGGCGGCGCGGCTGCTGATGCAGGCAGAAGCGGGCGGGGGGATGGGGCGCGATTCCTATCAATCATTGATATATCACCCGCCGGAGATTGCCGAGACGGCCGAAACGGCGAAATTGGGGATGCCGGGTTCAAGCGGTGGCGACGAAATTGTCAACCAACTGTTCAGTAAGACTGACGCAGCGGATTGGCAGGATCAGAGCCGCTTTTTCAACCTGGTTACCGGTCCATCCGCGTTCGGCCCTCCCCGGACAGCAGATGCACCGGTGCCCTTCGGAGCCCAGCATCCAGCCAGTGGATCGGGTGCCGCCGCCGTCGACCCCGGCATCGGTTCCCATTCTCTGGCTG
>JBMOFG010000013.1:0-13639 GCA_049314415.1 Polymorphobacter sp. | reverse complement strand
TCGCGAGTCAGTTAATCTTTTTATGTTGTTTTTATAAAAACGATATGAAGAGGTTGAAAGTAGATGAAGTCTTATTTCGCCCTGATGGCTTCGGCAACATTGTTAATCCCGGCTCTCGCGAACGCCGCCGCCGTCGCGATGACGCCCGAAGCAAATTCACGCATCGCGTCGGGATCATCCAAGGGGATCAGCTGGGTCGCTGAAAAGAACCTCGTCGGCGTCACCTCGACGGGTACGATCGCTTCGGGTGGCGATCCGATCTATCTGCCGTCGCGTCCTGAACGCAATAGTGTCGTGGCGCTGATCATGGATTATGGCGCCGACGGCAGCTTCATCTGCTCCGGTAGCCTGTTGTCCGACCGCGCGTCGATCCTGACCGCCGGCCATTGCGTCAGCAGCGGTGCCGGTACCGCCGGCCCCTTGGCGGTCACCGCCTATTTTTATGATGGCCCCAATGGCGATGCCACGCTGACCAGTGTCGGCACCGCCGTGCCGATCAGCCAGATCTTCGTCCATCCCGGCTACACCGGTGAAGTCATCGATCAGAACGACATCGCCGTGCTGCGCTTGTCCGTCGAGGCGCCGGCCTTTGCGCAAGGCTATAACATCAACCAGTCGGGCTCCCTTGAAGGCAAGAATTTCACCGTCGCCGGTGTCGGCGGCCGCAGCACGGTGGGCGGCAATCTCGGTGTCAATGCCGGCACCGGTCGCCTGCGCGAGGGCGATAATCGCTATGACTTCACCTTTGGCGATGCCGATTTCGGCGGTTTCTTTACCGACATCGACCCCGCCAATGGTGAAAATTTTTTCGGCACGGCCCAGATCGAACATTCGATCATCTCCGATTTCGATAATGGTCTTGTTGCCAATGATGCCTCGTGCATCCTCGGCCTCGCATTTGTCGGCAATCCAATCCGCTTCTGTGACCTTGGCCGCGGTGCCCGCGAAGTCGGTGTCGCAGGCGGCGACTCAGGTGGCCCGCAATTCTTCAAGGGCAAGGTCTCGTCGGTGACATCCTATGGCCTCAGTTTCGGTCCCGATTTCGGTGATGCCGTTGGCGGCCTGCAAAGCAGCTTTGGTGAATATAGCGGCTATGTGCCAACCCATATCCACACATCCTTCATTGTCAATTCCATGGTGCCCGAGCCCGGCAGCTGGGCGTTGATGATCGCCGGTTTCGGGCTTGCCGGCACGGCCATACGCCGCCAACGCAGGGCCGTTGCCACCATCTGACAGCAGGGCGTCAGCCTGTAAAACGCCCCTTGCCAGCGCGGGCAGAATGACGGGCGGGGTCGAAAGGCCCCGCCCCGGCCCCGTATTCAGCCTCGCCCGTTTTCGCTTCAGGCCCGTTCCCAAAAGGATCGGTGCGACACGCCCCAATCCACGACTGGCCAGCCCCGTTGCCCGGCAATTGCCCGCAGCCGCGGTGACGGATTGGCAACGAGCACGCTGCCACCGCTGGCCAGCGCGCGCTCGAAAAGCGGCAGGTCCGATTCATGATCCGATGTGAAGGCAAAGGCCCCACCCCCGGCCTGCTCCAACCAGGCCGCGACGCGCACGTCCTTGGCTATTCCATAGCAATTGTCGCCACCCAATTGCCACATCAGCTCATCATCGAGCCATGTTGACGGCGTCGCCAGCACCACGTCGAACCCCAGCCGCCGGGCAATCGCATCGACATAATAAGCGTTCGATGCCGTCGCGAGCACCAACGTCACCCCCAGCGCCCGGTCCGCAGCGATCGCGACGCGCGCACCGGCGAACACACCGTCGCCCACAACCTGTTCGGCATAGGCATCGGCCGCGGCCGCAACCCGCGCCCGCGGCACGCGCCGGCCCATCAGCAAGCGGTGGCCAAGCGCCTTCAAGCGGCCGCGATCAAGCAATTTCAGGCCATAGCCCAGCATCCCCAGCCCGAGCAGCGGCAGCAACAGCACCCGCCACGGCGCCTCGCGCCGCACCCAGAACACCAGCCACGGCACCCAACTGCCGCCACGCGTGATGGTACGGTCCATGTCATAAACGCTGATTGTCATGATCGCAGCGCCATGCGCCGCGGCCATCTGCGCTTCCTCATGCCACCAACCGGCAGGCATAAACGGGGTGGCAGCAGGCCTGCAGGGGCGCAGGTCCGACAGCAGGCGGACGGATGGTAGCACGCTGCGGCCGCCAATTTGCCCGCCCGGCCGCGATCGGCGTTGCCAGGCCGCCGCTGCTATGCCGTGCCGTTATCTTGAAACCCGCTCGCATGGCGCCTCCTGCCCGCACTCTAGGCGGGGGAACACGGCCCGGCAACGCGCCCTGCATCGGCACGAAACACGGTGCTAGGACCCAGGAAATTGTGTCGCCCCTTGCCCCCAGACGCATCCTGCCCCACCAAGGCAGAATGGGTGCAGCCAGTTTCCAACAGCTCACAGGACCGGGCACAGTCCGGCGACTGGCTGTCAGCGGCCCGTTGACCATTGCCCATATCGCCGACGTCGTCGAACCGTTGCGCGCCATCGCCCCAAACGGCTCCGCATTGGCGATCGATCTTGCCGGCATCGACGGTATCGACACCGCCGGCGCCTGGGTCATCCACCGTCTCATGGCCACATGGAGCGCCGCTGGTGTTCCTGCCACAATCGAAAACGCCTCCGAAGACGCCCGGCGGCTGATCGCCGAAGTCGCCTCGAATGACGTCGAGGTGGTCATGCGGCCGCGCACCGGCAACCCGGTCTCCGCCCGGCTCAGCCGCATCGGCGCCGCTGTCGTCGCGATGTCCGACAATATCGGCAGTTTCCTCGGCTTTCTTGGCCAGACCATGGTCGTGCTGCTGCAGACGCTGGCGCGCCGGCGCCCGCTGCGCTGGAACGCGGTCATCCACCAATGCGAGAATATCGGGGTCAACGCGCTCGGCATCGTCGGGCTGCTGCTGTTCCTCGTCGGCATCGTGGTGGCGCAGCAAGGCGCGGTGCAACTGCGCGCTTTTGGCGGCGAAGTCTTTGTCGTCAACCTGATCGGCCGCTCGGTGATGCGCGAACTGGGCATATTGCTCACGGCCATCATGGTCGCAGGACGTTCGGCATCGGCCTTTGCCGCCCAGATCGGCTCGATGAAGCTCAACCAGGAAATCGATGCACTGGCCACCATTGGCATGTCACCGATCGAGGTGCTGGTGGTGCCGCGCGTCCTCGCCATGGCGTTGATGCTTTTGCTGCTGGGCTTTTACGGGGCGGTGATGGCCGTGATCGGCGGCGGATTATTCTGCTGGCTGTCGCTGGGCATTCCGCCGGTCACCTTTGTCCAGCGTCTGCAGGAGGTGACGCCGCTGTCCGACATGGTCATCGGCCTCATCAAAGCGCCGGTGTTCGGCATCATCATCGCCATGATGGGCTGTTTCCAGGGCATGCAGGTCAGCGGCAATGCTGAATCTGTAGGGACCCGCACCACCCGCGCCGTGGTCGAATCGATCTTTGTCGTCATTGTGCTCGATGCGTTCTTCGCGGTCTTTTTTTCGGCACTGGGCTATAATTGATGGACGCGCTATCGCCCATCCTTCCCGATGACGATGATGTCGTCATCCGCGTACGGGGGCTGGTCAACCGTTTCGGCAAGCAGGTTATCCACGACCATCTCGATCTCGATGTGCGACGCGGGGAGATCATCGGCATCGTCGGCGGTTCGGGAAGCGGCAAATCGGTGCTGATGCGCGCGATCATCGGGCTGCTGACCCCGGCCGAGGGCGAGATCAGCATCTTCGGCGAGGACGCCGGGCCCGCCGATGCCGCTACCGCCAAGGAACTGCGTCGCCGCTGGGGTGTCCTGTTCCAGGAAGGGGCGCTGTTCTCCTCGCTGACCGTGGCCGAAAACATCGAGGTGCCGATGCGCGAGTTTCTCGATCTGCCCGAGCCGATGATGGCAGAACTGGCCGGCTACAAAATCGCGATGGTCGGCCTGCCGGCCGAGGCCGGACCGAAATATCCGTCGGAACTCTCGGGTGGCATGAAAAAGCGTGCCGGGCTGGCGCGCGCCCTATCGCTCGATCCGCAACTGCTGTTCCTCGACGAACCGACCTCGGGGCTGGACCCGATTTCGGCAGCGGCGTTCGACGAACTTATCAAGGTGCTTAAACAAACGCTTGGCCTGACAATATTTCTCATCACCCATGATCTCGACACGCTGCACGCGATCTGCGACCGGGTAGCGGTGATCGGTGACAAGAAAGTGCTGGCGGTGGGAACGATTGCCGAACTCTTGTCGTTCGACCATCCTTGGGTGCATGAATATTTTGCCGGGCCGCGCGGTCGCGCCGCCCTGTCGGGAGCCCCCAAAGCCGTGGAAGCCGCCTGATGGAAACACGCAGCAACTATGCCATCGTCGGCGCCGTCGTCGTCGCGCTGGTTATCGCCATGTTCGCCGGGGTGATCTGGCTGTCGCGCTATTCGGGGTCGGACAATCAGCATTTCGATATCTTCTTCAAGCAATCAATCAACGGCCTGGCCGTCGGCAGCCCGGTGGCCTTTAACGGCGTGCCGGTCGGCAAGATCGAGGAGATCAAGCTCCTCCCCGAAACGCCGCAATTCGTGCGGGTGCGCATCTCCATCGCCGAAGACGTGCCGGTGTTGAAGGGCACCAGCGCCGTGGTGGAAGGCGTCGGCTTCACCGGGGTCAGCCAGATTGCGCTGTCGGGCGCCATGCAGGGCGCGGCGAAAATCGTCGAAACCGGCCCCTATGGCGTGCCGGTCATCCCGTCGCGGGTGGGCGGCTTTGGCGCACTGCTCGCCAACGCACCAGAACTGCTCAACAATGTCTCGAAATTGACCGAAAGGCTCGCCGAGGTGCTCAACACCGAGAATCGCAACTCGATCGCCGGCATCCTGCACAATGCCGATCGCGCCACCGGCGCCCTCGCCGACCGCGCCCCCGAAATCGCCCAGACCATCACCGAAGCACGCAACATGCTTGTTGCGGCAACGGCAACCCTGCAGAAGATTGACAGGCTCGCCGGCGACACCGATGCGCTGCTGACCAGCGACGGCAAGCCGTTGATTGCCGATCTGCGCGCCGCCATCAGGACCGCCGAAGCAACCTTGCGGCGCGTCGACGACCTTGCCCGCGCTGCCACGCCGGGATTGGAAACGTTCAGCACCGAAACCCTGCCCGAAACCAATCGTTTGGTGCGCGATCTGCGCGAGCTTACCGGGAGCCTCGGCGCTGTTGCCGCCAAGCTTGATGAAGACCCGGCCGGCGCCCTGCTCGGCGGGCGACCACTTCCCGATTATGATCCGAAAAAGCCGGAGACCGCGAAATGACCGCTCGCCCGCGCACGACAGGCCTCGTCATCCTCGCGCTGCTCGCCGGCTGTGGCCCGCTTGTGCAGATCGGCGGCAACGCCCCGGTGCCGCAGTCGCTGCTGACCATCACCGCCTCGGCTGCGCCGCGCAACCTTGATGGCCCGTTACGGCAGCAAGACACGGTCGGCGTGGAACTGCCCGGCGTGCCGGCAACGCTGCAAACCCTGCGTATCCCGGTTGTCACCGGCACCAGCGAGGTCGCCTATCTGGTCGGCGCGACTTGGGCGGAGCAGCCCAACCGGCAATTCCAGCGACTTCTTGCCGATACGATCACCGCCAGCGGCATCCCTGTCATCGATGTCCGCCAGTCGCACCTGGCGCCGGCGCGGCGCCTGACCGGCAGCCTGCGCGAATTCGGACTCGACGTGCGTGACCCGGCGCAAGCGGTCGTTCGCGTCCGCTATGATGCCCAGTTGACCGATCCGCGCGCACCCCAGGCTGTGCTGCTGCGCCGCTTCGATGCCAGCGAAGCCACTGTCGACCAGCGCCCCGCCGCGGTCGCCGCCGCGCTCGACCGTGCCGCCAACCGGATCGCCGCCGATGTTGCCGCCTGGGCGGTCAGTCGCTAGAACCGGTCGATGCTGACCGTTAACACCGCCGCCGCGCGGGCCTTTGTCCACACCCGCTCCACGCTCGGGACCTTCGCCGGCAACCCGGTGGGGGCGCTGCGTCTGGCCTTTCGCGTCGCCTGGCTGTTGGCCGCCGTGGCGCTATGCGTGCCGCTGCATGGCCTTTGGCGCGCGCTCGGCCGTGTTTCACCTTGGCCACAGCGCTTTCTTGGTTTCGCCGCGCGTGCTTGCGGCGCGCGCGTGACAATCGCCGGCAAGGCGCGGCTGCACGATGTCTTCTACGTCGCCAATCATCTGTCATGGATCGATATCTGCATCCTGGGCGGCGCCACCGGCACGGCCTTTGTCAGCCAGGACAAAATCCGTGACTGGCCAATCATCGGCTGGCTGGCACAGCTCAACCATACTGTGTTCGTCTCGCGCACCGAACGAATGACGGTCGGCTCGCAGGTCGATGAACTGCGCGCTGCGCTCGCCCAGCACCAGCCGGTTGCGCTCTTCCCCGAAGGCACCACCACCGATGGCCGCAGCCTGTTGCCGTTCAAGGCGCCGCTTTTTGCCGTGCTGTTCCCACCGCCCCGCGCGCTGGTCATCCAGCCGGTACTGCTCGATTTCGACGAGGCGGGCAAAAGCCTTGCCTGGATCGGCGAGGAAACCGCTCCCGAAAATGCCTGGCGGGTGCTCAGTCGGCCCGGCACCTTCCATGTGACGGTGCGCTTTCTCGAATCCTTTGATCCCGGCGACCACCCACATCGCAAGATGATCACCGCCGAGGCGCGACGCCGCATCGTGGCGGCATTGTCCGAAAGTCTGGGCGGCGTGCCGGTCGCCTGAAAGAAAGATCCCGGCTGACACAACCGCGCCAAGCCGCTATCCCGAAGTCATGACCGCATCATTCCCCGCCACGCGGCTGCGCCGCACCCGTTCCGCCCCTTGGAGCCGCCGGCTGCACGCCGAGAACACGCTGACTCCAGCCGATCTGATCTGGCCGATTTTCGTCACCGAAGGGCGCGATGTCGTCGATCCCGTGCGCACCCTGCCGGGGGTCAACCGCCTGTCGGTCGACCGGCTGGCGCAGGCAGCGCGCGATGCGGTGGCGCTCGGCATTCCATGCGTCGCGCTGTTTCCCAATACCCAACCGCACCTGCGCACCCACGGCGGCGAAGAAGCGCTTAATCCCGACAATCTCGTCTGCCAGGCGATCCGTGCGCTGAAAGACGCGGCACCGGAACTCGGCGTGCTTACCGATGTCGCGCTCGATCCCTACACCAGCCATGGCCATGACGGCCTGCTTCACGACGATGGCCGCATCCTCAACGATGCCACGGTTGAAATCCTCGTCGGCCAGTCGCTCAACCAGGCGCGCGCCGGCTGCGATGTCATCGCGCCCAGCGACATGATGGACGGCCGCATCGCCGCGATCCGCGCCGGCCTTGAAAGCGAAGGCTTCGATCTCGTGCAGATCATGGCCTATTCGGCTAAATATGCATCGGCCTTTTACGGCCCGTTCCGCGATGCGGTCGGCTCAGGGGGGTATCTGAAGGGCGACAAGAAGACCTATCAGATGGACTCCGCCAACGCGCGCGAGGCCATCCGCGAAGTCGAACTCGACATCGCCGAGGGCGCCGACAGCGTGATGGTCAAGCCCGGCATGCCCTATCTCGATATCATCCACGCCGTGCGCGACCGCTTCGACGTGCCGGTGTTCGCGTACCAGGTGAGCGGCGAATATGCGATGATGGAGGCGGCGGTGGCCGCTGGCGTGCTCGATCGCGACCGGGCAGTGCTCGAAACGCTGCTCGGCTTCAAGCGTGCCGGCTGTTCGGGGGTGCTGACCTATTACGCGCCGCTGGCGGCAAAGCTGCTGGCCGGCTGATCCTGCCCTGCCAGCCACCCGCGCAACAGCGCCACATAAGCCGCCGGATTGTCATTCATCACCGAATGCGCCGCATCGCGGACAATCTCGAACCCCGCCCCACCCGGTACCGCCCGCGCGAACCCGGCTACTGTCGCCGGGCGCGCTTCGTCGAATTCCCCCGCCACGAACAGCGTGCGTTTGCCATCGAGCCGTACCAGCAGCGGTCGCCCGTCATAATTCATCAGCGACCCTGTCGCGGTAAACTCCGCCCGGCCCCACATGGCATTGTAGATACCAGGACTGAAGCTCCTTGGCATCTTGTCGCGATACGCCGCAATCGCCGCCGGCGGCGGGTAGAGGCGGACGTGCCGCGCATAAAAGGCATCGGTCGCCGCGTCGCAGTCGGCCTTGTGCGCCGCCCCCGGCACATCGCAGCGGTCGAGCATATCGCGCACCGCCGGCGGCATCGCATCCTTCAGCGCCCGCGCATCGTCCAACCATACCGCCGTCGACACCAATGGCGATTGCAGCACCAGCCCGGCGAGCGCCTTGGGCTGGCGCGCGCCATATTCGAGCGCCACCGTGCCGCCCCAACTCGCCCCCATCACGTGCCAGCGCTGTATGTTCAGCGCGACGCGCACCGTCTCCAGCTCGTCGACAAAGCGGTCGATCCGCCAATTGGCCGGATCGTCCTTTGCCTCCGACCGGCCTGAATCGAGCTGGTCATAAAGTATCACCGCCCGCTCATCGGCCAGCGCCGTGCCGTTGAGGAAATACCAGTGCGAACTCCCCGGCCCACCGTGCAGCATGACGACCGGTGGCTTGCCATTCTTCAGGTCGCCATTGACCCGCACATAGACCTGCCCGCCTGGTGCCGCGACCATCAGCTCGCGGTCGGGCTGCGGCCGCGCACCGGGCAGCAGCACCGCCGCCTGTGCCGGCACCGTCGCCAGCGCTGCCACGCCCGCCATCACGTCCCGCCGCGTCATCACCTTGCCTGCATCCGCGCCAGCGTCGCATAGCGCGGATTGTCGACCGCCACCTTGGCGATGACCGCAGCGCTCAACGCCTCGATCAGTCCAGGGGTTTCGGGTGTCAGCTGCCCGGCACGCAGCCGCCCGCACAGTTCCGCCCGCAAGCCATCGAGGCTTGTTTCGTGACCGAGAAAGTCCGCCAGCGCCGCCTGTTCGGCCACTGCTGGCGCCTGCACCAGCTCGCGCGCCACGATGGCCAGCGCATTGCCGGCCACCTTGGCATGAAAGGCACTACGCCCCGACAGCTCGCCCTCGACCGATTTGAGGAACGCCGCCACCGCCTCGACGAGTGCCACCGCTGTGATCTGCTGGCTCATCAGATGTCTCCGAAGCGGATGAGATGGAGGAGATCGAGCTCGACCTCCGAGACCCGCCGCCCGATCGCCGCGCGCTCGACCGAGCGCACCCGCCCCGAAACATGGTCATGCCCCAGTTGCAGACAGGCGAGGCCCCAGCGCAGCGTGCCCCAGACTTCCCACATGTGCGCCCGCCCACGATCAACCGGGGCGCCGCCGGCGGCTTGATAGGCGGCATAAAGCGCTTCACGTTCGCCAAAACCACCGACCGGCTTTTGCCACACGCCGAAACGCCAGGCATTGGCGCACAGCCAGCCGAGATCCTCCGCCCCTTCCCCGAGATGCGCCAATTCCCAATCGAGCACCGCGGCGAGGCCATTTTCATCGATGATGAAGTTGCCGCTGCGGAAATCGCCATGGACTATGGCACTTGGCTCAGCATCGCCGCAGCGTTCCGCCAGCCAGGCAAAGGCCAGATCGAACACCGGCGAACTGACCCCGAACGATCGGTAATGCGCGAACATCCGCGCCCGCGCTGCACTGGTGCGCCCCTCGGGCAGCGCCAGACTGGCAACTTCGGCGGTCGGGATGGCGTGCAGCCGCGCCAGCACCTGCGCGCATTGCCCGGTCAGCGCGGCGCGCGCCGCGGCGAATGCATCCCCCTTGAGCCATTTCGGCGCCAGCGCTTCGCCTGCCACCCGCGCCATGATGAAGCCCTGCCCCATGTCGTCATCGGGGTGGAGCACCGCCACGACATCGGCAACCGGAATGCCGTGGCGCCCGGCAAGCGCCTGCAGTGCCGCCTGGTCGGCCTTGGGCAAGGCACCATCACTCACCTCGCCAGCGGCGGCGCATTGCAGGATCAGCGGCCAGGGCGCGCCATCACGCAGCGCGTCGACGGCATAGGTCGCTGACGCAGCCCCGCCCGACAGCGCTGCCAGCCGAGCCACTGCGACAGCACCGCCCGCTGCGCGCGCCAGCACGGTCGCAACCCGTTCGGGCGTTGGCTCACTCACTGGCGAGCCGGGCATAGGCCACCTCGTCGAACCATAGACCATCTTCCTCCCAGCTTTGCAGCGTTACCGCCTCCTGCCGGAAGCGCAGCCGTTCGAGCAGCCGTTGCGCCGCCAAATTGCGCCGGTCGGTCTGGGCGATCAAGCGATGGCGGCCGCGCGCGAACAGAAAATCGACCATCGCCGCCACCGCTTCGCCGGCATAACCCTGGCCGCGCGCTGTCGGCGCAAAGGCAAAGCCGATTTCCGCCTGACGATTGCGCGGCGCATCGAAATTGATGCCGATATCACCAAGAAAAGCCCCTGACGCCAAGCTGAGCACGGCAAATTGCTGCCAGCCGGCGGCGTCGCGAACCGGGCGGCGGTCCATCGCGGCAATCAGCCGCTGCGTTTGCGCCAGGCTGCGCTTTTGCGGATCAAAGGGCATCTGGCCGCGACTGGCGTGCAGCGCTTCAGCATCCTCGGCCTCTGCCGGGCGAACCCGGGTCCGCGCCGTGGTGAAATCCCATGCTTGCGCCGTCACGCTGCCATTCCCTGTCCGGCCGGTCCTGCGGGGCCATCCGCACACAGAATGACCTCGTGAAGCGAAGTCAAGCGCAACAATTGTGTCCTATCGGTCGCACTGGGCGAGATTATATAAACAGCGGCGGGCGCGGTAGTTGTCAGCCCGGCTGATTGCTGGCAATGCGCCAGAAGGAGTTCATGGTTTCGGCGCTGGCACCCGCCTTCGCTCGCGACAAATGTTATTCTGCTGCCAGACACTTTCGTCCGGCACATGACGCGACAGGGTTTATCGAAACGGATTTTCGGCAATAGGGCCTCCCGCTTCCATTACATTCTACTGCGGAACCACTGCAGCGCTTCAGATCTTCAATCTTGGGAAGGATTTTCATGCGTACTGCCTCGTCACTGATCCGTGCCAGCCTGTTGGCCTCGATCGCCTTTTCCGGCCTTGCCGTCTCCGGCACTGCCTTTGCCCAGACCACTGCCGCCGCCAATGAAGCCGATGATCTGATCATCGTCACCGCGTCGAAGCGTACCGCCACGTTGCAGGACACGCCGATTTCGGTTTCGGTCACCGGCAAGTCCCAGATCGAACAGTCACAGATCCGCGATCTTAAGGATTTGCAGACGCTGGTGCCGTCGCTGCGCGTCAACCAGTTGCAGAGCTCGGCCAACACCAATTTCATCATCCGCGGCTTCGGCAATGGCGCCAACAACGCCGGGATCGAGCCTTCGGTCGGTGTGTTCATCGACGGCGTCTATCGTTCGCGTTCGGCTGCTCAGATCGGCGATCTGCCCAACCTCGAGCGTATCGAAGTGCTGCGCGGCCCGCAGTCGACCCTGTTCGGCAAGAACGCCTCGGCCGGCATCATCTCGATCGTCACCCGCGAACCGCAGTTCGAACTCGGCGGCACTGCCGAAGTCAGCTACGGCAATTACAACGCCATCATCGTCAAAGGCGGCGTCACCGGGCCGATCAGCGACAAGATCGCCGTTAGCCTGGATGGTAACTACAACAAGCGCGACGGCTATGGCTTCGATGTCGGGTTGAACCAGAAGACCAACGAGCGCGACCGCTACGGCGTGCGCGGCTCGATCCTGTTCAAGCCCTCGGAAGATTTGAAGATCCGCCTGATCGCCGATTATGACAAGATCGACGAAAATTGCTGCCTTACCGCCAATATCGTCGATGGCCCGACCGGCAATGCCGTTCGCGCCGTGGGTGGCCGCGTCATCAGCAACCAGCCCTTTGCCTATCTGGCAGCAAGCAATATCCCATCGAGCAACAAGATCGAAAACTACGGCCTGTCGGGTCAACTCGACTGGAACCTGTCCGACACACTCGCGCTGACCAGCATCACCGCCTATCGCCGCGTCGAGACCGATACCAATCAGGACTCGGATTTCACCAGCGCCGATCTCATTGGCAACAACGAAAACCAGACCAGCATCAAGACCTTCACGCAGGAAATGCGGCTGGCATCGTCGTTCGACGGGCCGCTCAATTTCCTGATCGGCGGTTTCTATTTCAATGAAAAGATCGGCATCGATTCGAACCTGCTGTTCGGCAAGGATTTCAAGAATTACGCCAATGCGCTCAGCGGCGGTGCCTATTCGTCGCTCGAGCCGACACTGCGCGCCCTGCTGCCGGGCACGCCGGCCGGCACGTTCGGCGCCCAGGGCCAGGGTGTGTTCGAAAACTACAACTACAAGAACGAAGCCTATTCGATCTTCGGCCAGGTTGATTTCGAACCGGTCGAAGGCCTGACGCTGACCGCCGGCGGCAATTACACACACGACAAGAAGCAAGTAACTTCCAACGTCAGATCAACGGATATTTTCTCGGGGTTGGATCTCGTACTGGCCGGTACGCGTGCCGGTGTGCCGGCGGCATTGGCAACCAATCCCGCCGTCAATCCGTTCCTCGGGCTGCGCGGGCTGCAGTTCATACCGCCGTTCCTCAACTTCCCGAATGCGGTCGAAGACGGCCGGACCAACGACAGCAAATTCACCTACACGCTGCGTGCGGCTTACAAGCTCAACAGCAACCTGAGCACCTATGCAACCTACGCAACCGGCTTCAAGGCATCGTCGTTCAACCTGTCGCGTGACAGCCGTCCGACCCCGGCAAACTTCATCCCGGGTTCGCCTGCCCAGTCCCCGGCACCGGGCGCTTCGCCGATCCGCACCGCGGGCCTCGCCGTCACGAACCTGACGACCGGCACCCGTTTTGCCGACCCGGAAAATGCCACGGTTTATGAAGTCGGCCTGAAGGGTCAGTTTGATGGCTTCGGCTTCAATCTGGCACTGTTCAAGCAGACGCTGAAGGGCTTCCAGGGCAACATCTTCACCGGTACCGGCTTTGTGCTCGGCAACGCCGAAAAGCAGTCGACGACGGGTATCGAGCTTGATGCCACCATGTCGCCGATCAAGAACTTCACCATCACGACGAACTTCACCTACCTCAACCCGAAGTTCGATTCGTTCCCCGGCGGTTCCGCGCTGGTGCCGGGTTCGTTCGCCGTCTTACCGACCAATCTGACCGGGCAGCGGCCGGCCGGCATCCCCGAGTTCGCCTATACGATCGGGGGTACCTATTCGGCTGAACTGAACGACACGATGAAGGCGATCTTCCACGTCGATTACTTCGGGTCCAGCCCGGTGCTGATCTCGCAGGGCCTCAACTTCAAGCGTCAAGAACAGTCGCTCAACGCCTCGATCACGCTGGCCGTGACGCGTGGTCTGGAAGTGTCGATCTGGGGTCGCAACCTCGCCGATTCACAGTTCATCACCACGCTGTTCCCGGGCGTTGCCCAGGCTGGCTCGCTGCAGGGCTATCCCAGCCAGCCGCGCACCTATGGCGGTCTCGTCCGCTATCGCTTCTGATATGAAACTGCCCCCGTGCGATGATCGCACGGGGGTGGCTTCAATACCGGTTGCTGGTTGCGAAATTGACTGCGTTCTTGTCGGCCCTTGAGATCAGCGCTGTCCTGTTCGGCCTGATCAACATCATCCTGATTGCGCGCCGT
>JBMOFG010000012.1:0-14161 GCA_049314415.1 Polymorphobacter sp. | reverse complement strand
CCTCTTCGTGGCTGGCACGCGCCCCGAAGCTGTGAAGCTTTCTCCGGTCATATTGGCACTGCGAGCGCGCGGTTCGGCGGCATTTCTTGTCGCTACCGGGCAGCATCGTGAATTATTTCCCGAAACCCTGGCCGGTTTTGGGCTGGTTGCCGATTATGATCTTGGCATCATGCAGCGCGCCCAATCGCCCGCTTTGGTGATTGGGCTGTTGGTGCCAGCGCTAGCCGACCTGTGTGCGACGCTGCGGCCGGCGGCCGTGATCGTGCAGGGCGATACCGCCAGCGCCTTTGCCGGGGCGCAGGCGGCGACCTATGCGCGCTGCCCGCTGGTACATGTCGAAGCCGGGCTGCGCACCGGCCATTGCGATCCCTTTCCCGAAGAAATGCACCGCCGCGCGATCGCGCAAATGGCCGATCTGCATTTCGCACCGACCGCGAATGCCGCCGCCGCGCTGCGCCGCGAAGGCGTGGCGCCGCAAATCATCCATGTCACCGGCAACACCGGTATCGACGCGCTGCACCTGACCGCGGCGCGGTTGGCGGGCGATGCCGGCTTGCAGGCGGCGCTGGGCACGCGCTTTGCCGGCATCGATACGAGGCGGCCGCTGCTGCTCGTCACCATCCACCGGCGCGAGAACCATGGCGAACGGCTCGATTCGGTGCTGCTGGCGCTCGCTGTGCTTGCCCATGAGGCCGAGATCGTGCTGCCGGTACACCCGCACCCGGCGGTCGCGGGGCCGATCAACGCCGTGCTCGGCGGCCTGCCCGGCGTACATCTGCTGCCGCCGCTCGATTATCCGGCGTTCCTGTGGCTGTTGCAGCGCGCGACTTTGGTGCTCACCGATTCGGGTGGGGTGCAGGAGGAGGCGCCAGCGCTCGGGACCCCGGCACTGGTGCTGCGCGACGTGACCGAACGCAGCGAGGGGGTCGCGAGTGGCAACGCCCGGCTGATCGGCACCGATACCGCGGCGATCCTGGCGGTGGTGAGCGAATTGCTCAGTAATGCGGAGGCGCGCGCGCGAATGGCGGCGGCGGCGCTGCCCTATGGCGCGGGGAATGCGGCGCGGCAGATAGTGGAAGTCATGCTGGCGCGGTTCGGGCGGGGCGGCTGAGGATCGCCTCCCCGCGCGGGAGAGATGTAAGGACTTAGCGCGCGCCGAGTGTCTGCATCATCGCGATGAAGCTCGGGAAACTCGTCGCGATCGGGCGCGAATCGTCGATGGTGACCGCGGCGCGGGTGTTGAGACCGAGAACCGCAAAGCTCATCGCGATGCGGTGGTCGAGGTGGGCGGCGATGGTGGCGCCGCCGGGGACGGGATCGCCGCCGGTGCCGGTTATGCTGAGGCCGTCGGATAATTCGGTACAGGTCACACCGCACGCGCCGAGCCCGGCCGCCATCACCGCGATCCGGTCGGATTCCTTGACGCGCAGTTCATCGAGGCCGGTGAAGGTGCTGGTCCCCTGCGCCCAGGCGGCGGCGACGAACAGCACGGGATATTCGTCGATCATCGACGCGGCGTCGTCACCGGGCAGGTCGATGCCGGTCAGCGCGCTGTGGCGGACGCGCAGGTCGGCGACGGGTTCACCGCCAACATCGCGCGGATTCTCAATCAGAATATCGCCGCCCATCGCCTGCAGCACCTTCACCAGCCCGGCGCGGGTCGGGTTCATGCCGACATTGGCGATGCTAACGTCCGACCCGGGCACGATCAGCGCAGCGACCATCGGGAAGGCCGCCGATGACGGGTCGCCGGGGACAGTGATGGTCTGCGGCCGCAACTCAGCCTCACCCGACAGCGTGATGATGCGACCCCCGGGCGACGCTTCCACCGTCAGATTCGCACCAAAGCCCGCCAGCATGCGCTCGCTGTGATCACGCGTGGCGATGGGTTCGATGACCACGGTGTCGCCCGGCGTGTTGAGGCCGGCGAGCAGTAGTGCCGATTTCACCTGGGCTGAGGCGACCGGCAGCGTATAGCGCAGTGCCACGGCCGGGCAGAGGCCGACCATGGTCAAGGGCAAACGCCCACCCGGGCTGGCAGTGAAGCTTGCCCCCATCAGCGCCAGCGGATCGATGACCCTGCCCATCGGCCGGCGCGACAGCGAGGCATCGCCCACGAACGTCGCGGTGATCGGATGGCTGGCGATCAGGCCCATCAGCAGGCGGGTGCTTGTCCCCGAATTGCCCATGTCGAGCGCCACCTGGGGTTGCAGCAGTCCGCCGACGCCGACGCCATGGACGCGCCACACACCATCGTCGCCGCGCGCAATCTGCGCCCCCATCGCCCGCATCGCCGCCGCCGTGGCGAGGACATCCTCCCCCTCCAGTAGCCCGGTGATGACAGTTTCGCCGACCGCCAGCGCGCCGAGCATCAGCGAGCGGTGGCTGATCGACTTGTCGCCGGGCACCGTGACCCTGCCACGCAGGGGGCCGGTGGTGGTGAGGCTGAGGGGTGTGGCGGGGGTCTCCATGGCGTCGCGCTTTGACAGCGGCGGCGGCGTGTGGCAATGCGCCAACCTTTCCGGGATGTCAGAAAACGCCTGTTTTGCTGTCGCCTCCCCCGGTTGCGGAGATAATTGTGGTCAAGGCTGAATGGGGCACCAAGCGTGCCTGCCCGAAGTGCAATACGCGTTTCTATGATCTGGCGAAGGACGAACCCGTCACCTGCATTGCCTGCGGCTATGCTTGGGTACCCGAGCCCGTGCTGAAATCCAAGCAGACAACACCCTTTGAACAGGCCAAGCCATCGGCGCAGGCCGCCGGCGGCGAAGGCGGTGATTCGGTCGATGAGGACCTCGACATCGATGCCGCCGAAGATGCCGAAGCCCCTGATGTCGATCTCGGAGATGATGACGATCTCGGCACTGTGGTCGTGAGCGGCCAAGACGAAGAAGGCTGATCGCGGCGTTACGGCATCGCTGGTGCCCATAGACCTCTTGCTTCGGTGCGGGGTTGGGCACCCGGTGCGGCGGTGATGACCGGCTTTTTCACAAAAGCGCGCGGCGAGCGCGATTTATGGTGAAAATCGCTTGCACCCCCGCCGCCTTTGTCTTAACTCGCGCCTCCTTCTCCGGGTCAGCCCGGTGAATGACGGTCGTGGGGCGTTAGCTCAGCTGGGAGAGCGCTACGATGGCATTGTAGAGGTCAACGGTTCGATCCCGTTACGCTCCACCAACCGTCACAAGTAAAAAGGCGCCGCCGGCAAGGGGGCGCCTTTTGCTTTTGGGCCCGGATGCGCCATTTTTTACGGGGACGTGCGGGCGGCAACACCTTCGCACAAGGTGTGCACGAGATCGCGGCCATGGGTAATGGCACGCCAGCCAGTCGCGGCGTGCAAGCGGTCGGTGTCGATCGGCGGATCAGCAACCGGTGCCACGGCAGGCGCGATCCGGAAATGGCCGGCGGGGTCGCGCTTGAAATAGCCAAAGGCATGGCTGGCCATGTCGGCGGCGGTGAGGCGATGGCCGCTGCCGATGGCCAGGTCGAGCGGTCGGGGCAGTGCGGCGAGCCGGGCGATGGCATCGACATATTCGGCGGTCCAGCCCCAGTCTCGCGGGCCGGGATCGATAATCACCAGCTCTTGTGGCGACCCGTCCTGCGCGGCGCGCAGCGCGGCAAGTGCGATCCGAGCCATCAGGCTGTCGGGCTGGCCCAGCCGCGAATCATGCGGTGACAGGATGGCGTTGACGGCGCGGCGGCCGGCGTCGCGGCGATAGCCGGCGACGGTGCGTGCCTGAGCGAGAAGCGCCGGTTCGATGCGCAGCACGTCATGATCGACGATATGGGCAATCCCCGGCGCTCGCGGCGCGTCAGCGGCAGCGGCGAGTACATCAGCCACCAGCGCCGATTGCGCGGGGCTGCCGTCGTTGATGGCAAAGACCGTCGCATCCGCAAGATCGGCGGCGAGCCTGGCGGCGTCTGTGGCGCCCACTCGGTTGATCGTGTCAGCGATGCCGAGCCCGCCAAGGCCGTCGGTTGCATCGGCCGGATTGTCGACGGCGTGGATCGCGGCGCCGCGCGCCTGTAGCAACCGCGCCAGATAGGCGCCGACTGCGCCATTGGCGCCCAGAATGATCGCATGTGCAGGGGTAGCGGGACGGATGGCCATTCCGCAGTCTTACCACCGGCGGTCGGGGCTGGCCAAGCCGGTGATGCTGCTGCTTGCACCGCCACCGGACCTGCGTTATTTTGTAACGATCGCTACATTATTGGCAAAGGGCGCGGAAAAATGTTGCTGTTTCGATTGTTTCTGGCGGGCTGCCTGCTGGTCATTATTGGTTATACCGCTGTGACCATCGACGTTCACGGCTGGGGGCTTGTGCCGATTTTTTTCGGCGACCTGGCGGCGATGACATGGCCGGGGCAGTTCAACCTCGATTTCAGCTGCTTCCTGCTGCTCTCGGGCCTTTGGGTGGCGTGGCGGCACAGGTTCAGCGCCAGCGGACTGGTCTTGGCGCCGGTGGCCGTGTTTGGCGGGATGCTGTTTCTGTCGGCCTATCTGCTGATCCTCAGCTTCCGGACAGGCGGTGATGTGCGCCGGATGATGCTTGGCGACGACCGGGCGCGGCAGGCGTAACATTGCGAGGGTGACGATCAGGAAGGTGGAGCGGGTAGCGGGAATCGAACCCGCGCCAAGAGCTTGGGAAGCTCGCATGATACCATTTCACCATACCCGCGGTGCGATTTTCCCCTAGTCGCGTGGTGCGATGCGGTCAACCTGTTGGTCGAAATCCGGCTGCTTGTGGGCATTCGCGCGGATGTCGACGCCGGCAACATCATGCGCCACACCCTTGAGCGCCAGCGCGATGCGGACACGATATGATGTCGAGTTGTTGAAGAAACTGTGAAGGACAAACGTCATGCCCGGCAGCGTCGCGCAAGCATCGGCCTGGCGTCAAGCCGGACGGGCTTAGGCGGCGCGCCGGGCGCCGGCGACCAAGGCCGCATAGCGCGCGAACAATTCGGCGAAATGCTGGTCCATCGTACGCACACCGGGTGCAGCGAGGCGGGCGGCGGCGCGCAGCACGGCAAGCCGGTCGATCGCCGCGCCAATGGCCGCGGCGGCGCTGGCGGCATCGCCTGCCGCATAGGCCAGGCCCTGGCCGGGGACGAGTTGGTCGGCGGCGCCGCCCTCGTCGGGCACGATGATCGGCACGCCCGAGGCGCGCGCTTCGGCCTGCACCATGCCAAAGGTTTCCGCCGATGCGCCGTGCACTGACAGATCGGCACTGGCGAGCAGCCGGGCGAATTCGGCCCGGTCGGTCACCGGCGGCAGCAACTGGATATGCGGATTTTCGCCAATGGCGCGCACCACCGGTGCGCGGCCATGGCCATCACCGACCAGCACCAACCCCAGCGGCCGGCTGTAGCCCGCCGCCGCTGCCGCCGCGATGACCAGCGGCCAGCGCTTTTCGGGCGACAATCTTCCGATACCGATGAGCAGGATGGCACTGTCGGGCAGGCCGCAGCGGGCAAGCAACTGCGTTCTTAGTGCCGGGTCGCGGTGGCCGGGGCCAAAGATGCCCGGTTCGACCCCCATCGGGATGGTTTCGGGGCGGTGCAGGCCGCCATCATGCAGCCGGCGGGTCAGCCCTGGCGACGCGCAGACAATCGTGTCGAACCCGGCGTCAAGCCGGCGCAGGTAGCGCCAGAACAAAGCAAAGCCCTTGTCGATCGTCTTGTGGCTGGCGACGCCTTCGAACCAGCGATAGGCCCAGGCCGACAAGGGGTCCGCATGCATGATCAGCGCGCGGGGGGCGGGTCCGGACCAGTCGGCAACCGCGCTTGCGCTGCCCCAGGGCGAGGAAGCTTCTACGAAATCGGGCTGGTGGCGATCGAGCGCCTGGTGGATCACGGCGTCGCTCTCGAAATAGAAATAGCTGCGATCGAGAGGGAAACGCGGTGACGGTATGTTGATCAACCGCACCCCCGGGCCGATTTCTTCGATGCTGTCATCCGCGCCCGGCACGATCACGGTCAGGCGGATGTCCATCGCCAGCGCCGCCTGCAACTTGCGGCGGGTGTAGACCCTGATGCCGCCGCCCGTGGGCGAATAGAGCGCCGAAATATCGACGATGTGCATCACGGCTGCTTCAGCGGCCGGAAGCTGAACAGCCTTTGGCGGTAATTGAGCCGCACCGGCACGATGGTAATCCCCGCCCCGGCGGTAAAGGCAGCCGCATCGGCCTTGGGCTTCGACAGGCGCAGCGTAGGGTTGCCAGGAAAGCCGATGCCATCGATCGACAGGCCGAACTTGCCATTGCTGTCGCGATCATGGAGCAGCGACAGCGTGTAAGTCCCGGGGCCGGGCAGGCGTATGCACACTTCCACCGGTCCCGAGGGCGGCACCGCGATTTCGACGCGGTGGAAGGTCTTGCCCTGGCGCACGAGGATCTTGTCATCGTTCAGAAAATCATCGTCGTTGGCGGGGTATAGCTCGGCCCGCAGCAACCCGGTGCGGTCTTTCAGCCCGATGACGCCGATCAGCGCCGCCGGGCCGGGCTCGTTGGCGCGGCAGTGGCCGGCGGCCTTGCCCAGATCGCGCGACGGCATGCCAAATTCGGTTTCAGATGGCAGATCGGCGGCGCCCAGCAAGATAGCGCCGAGCGCCAATATGGCCAGATTCATCGTCGTCCGATCCCGCGCACGTCGGATGCCACCAGCCCCAGCCCCATGAACAGATGGGTGCACAGGATCAGGCTGGCCATCAGCGTCATCAAGGCACCGATTTCGGCGTCATGGCCGATCAGGAACACCGCGAGCCCGGCAAAGACGATATCCTTGTTGGGAAGCAGCGGCAGCCGCGACAACAGCATGCGCAGCGTTGCCAGCAGCAGCCACCATTGCAGCGCCACGCCGGGCAGCGCCAAGTGCCAGCACATCGCCGCCAGCCCGGTGGTCAAGCCGATGCGTATCAGATGCACGCCGGCGACAGCATAAAGGTCGCGGCGCGGCAGCGAGAACAGCGTCTTGCGCAGGAACAGGATGGCGGTGGAGGTCGCGACGACGACGCTGACCGAGATCAGCAGCGTGCGTGTGTCGATCCCTAGGTGAAGCGTGTCGAGTAACGGATAAGCGAGGACAACCAGCACCAGCGTCACGGCGTTGGCGACCATCGCCGACAAGATTGCGACATCCTTGATCGCGCCAAAGGGCGCCGAAGTCATGGCGGTGCGGCGGCGTGCCCAAGTGTACAGATAGAGTTCCCCGACATAGCCGATGAGCAGTTCATTGCCGACCAGCTTGCGCAGCAAGGCGCCAAAGCCTGCCGCCGGGATGCGCCACAACCGGCGATAGATCACCCAGTCGGCAGCTGGGGCCGAAAGATAGGACATGACGAAGACCAGCCAGAACAGCGGCGATGCCGGCAGCATGGCGCGGACGCGGGCGAGATCGACCTGCCGCAGTTCCAGCACCACCGCGACGAGGATGGCCGCTGAAAAGCCGACGCCCAGCCACCAGGTCCAGCCGCGTTCGCGCACGGCTTTCGGCACGACGATTTCAGGCAGGGCCGGGCCAGAATCGGGCTGGTTTACGGCTGGGCCGGGAGCAAGCTGATACACGCGGGACCGTCCAGACTGTGGATAAAGGGTTCATTAAATGAATTTTATGGCAATTTCAGGTCAAAGACCCGCTATTATCCACTGCCCGATCCCGGCTTTCGCCAAGGTGAACGAATGCTGACAATCGCTTGTCATGCCAGCCTGCCGAACAGTGTTGCATAGGCGCGTGCGCCGGTCGTGATGGTGAAGCGCTGCATGGCGGCGGCCATGGCAGCGCGAGTGGCGGGATCGGGTGCCGGCTGAGCCGCCATGGCGGCGGCGAGCGCCGCGCTGTCTCCCGGCGGCACGACGCTGCCGAACCCCCCGACCAGATCGCGCATCGACACGCAACAATCGGTGGCAACCACTGGCAGGCCGCTCGCCAGCGCTTCGACCACCACGGCGGGCAAGGCTTCGTAATCGGACGACAGCAGAAAGACATCGGCCGCTGCCAGCGCGGCGACAGCATCGCCGTGCCCCGGCAGGCTGACCTGCCCGGCAAGACCGCGCGCGTTGATCCGGCGCTCGAGCCTAGCGCGCTGGCCGCCTTCGCCGATGATCGCCAGTGTGTCGCCGGACTGCGCCGCCAGCGCAAAGGCATCGATGGCCCGGGCAAAATTCTTTTGCGCGGCGAGGCGCCCGATGGCCACATAGCGCCGTGCGGCCCCCGGCGCGGCCCTGGCAGCGCCGATCGCGGCCAGCCGGGCATGATCGGCCTCGCCGAGTGCCGGATCGTCGATGATGGTGATCCGCGCCGGCGGCACCCGCATCGCTGTTGCGATTTCCGTCGCCATCGCGGGTGCAAGGCCGGTAAAATGATCGATCAACCGGCCCTGCACCCGGCACCACAGCCGGTACAGCGCGCGTATCGGCGCCGGCAGGTCGGCGCGGCCAAGGTCATTGGAGATTTTCAGAACAATCGGCGGGCAGCGCCGGCCCAACAACAGCTTCATCGCCACCACCACCACGGCATAGCTGTTGCCGGCAGCAAACAATACATCGGGGCGCAGCGCGCGGATCTGGCGGACAAGGACGAACATCATCCACAGGGTTTCCCAACCGGCAGTCGGCAGCGGCGCCGATCTGATGACATGCAGCGGCAGCCCGGCCGGCGCTTCGGCGGCCATCACCCCGTCGGTACGCCCCATCACCAGCTGGACATCGAGCAGCGGCGCCAAGGCGCCGCACAGCCGCAGCGCGACCCGCTCGACCCCGCCAGGCTCGAAACTGTGCAGGAAGACCATGACGCGCGGGCGGGTACCGGTCATGGCAGCAGGTCAGCATAGCGCGCTGCCTGCCGTCCGTGCGCCAAGGCCGCCAGCGTTGTATCGATGCTGGAAAGAAGTGCGGCTACGCCGGTATCGCCGGGGTGGACAGCAAGGCGCACTGTCGGCAGCAGCGCCAGCCCGGCGCGGGCGACGGCGGCAAAGGCCAGCGAACTGCGGATGCGCGCGGGGGAGCGGCTCGCCCAGGTCACGACCGGCCCGCGCGCCAACACAAGGCCATCGGCAGGTCGCCAAACGCGCAGATGATCCTCGGCCAGTGCGAAGCCTTGCGCCTTGATCGCAGCGCGCGCGCCATCGCCATAGAGCCAGGCCGGTGCGATGAAGCCGGCAACGGGGCGCCCGATGGCGTCCTCAACAATGGCGCGGCCGTCGTGGAGGCGTCGGGCGGCTTCGGCTTCGGAAAGCGATAGGAACTCGCCCTCGCTGGCGGTCAAATGGCGCGCCTTGAAACCGGCGGGGGCATCGTCGCGATGGGTAAAGCCGTGCAGGAACATTTCGACCCCGGCATCGGCCCAGTCGCGGAGCCGGGCGGCGAACCTTGTATTGCCGGCTATCGGCGAGGCGCTCCAATGATCGGGCACCACCAGCATGGCAAAGCGCGCCGACCCCAGCCGCCGGTCGAGCCGTTCGGCAAGCTGGTCAACCTCGCGCTCGAAACGCGGCGCGACATCATGGATGGAGGCGAGCAGACGTTTGGTCACAGGCGCTCCTTTGTGCCTTCACGCCGGGTGGTGCAAGCCGCTTACGCACTCTTCACAGAAGCGTCATGTGGCTCCATAGCGGAAGCGTGACCGCCGCTTTTGCCCTGCCACCTTACACACCGCCCGCCGACACGGCGGTGCTGCGGGCGCAGGTGCGGGCGTTTCTGGCGGCCAATCCGCCGCCGGCCGATGCCGTGCGCCGTGCCAATTGCTGGTCGGTCGCCGATGTGGATTTTTCGCGCGCATTGGGGGCTGCCGGCTTCATCGGCATGGTCTGGCCGCGCATTTATGGCGGCCACGAACGGCCTGCGATGGAACGCTATGTCGTGTTGGAGGAACTGCTGGCGGCGGGCGCCTCGGTTGGGGCGCATTGGATCGCCGATCGCCAGACCGGACCGTTGTTGCTGCGCTATGGCACCGAGCCGCAGCGTCGCAAATATCTGCCCGGCATGGCGGCGGGCACTTTGTTCGCCTGCATAGGGCTCAGCGAACCCGGCGCCGGGTCGGATCTCGCTGCGGTGCGCTCGCGCGCCGAAACAGTGCCCGGCGGCTGGCGCATCAACGGCCAAAAGCTGTGGACCAGCGGCGCGCATAACGCCCATGCCATGCTCGCTTTGCTCCGTAGCGAGGCGGGGTCGGAACGCCAGGCCGGACTGTCGCAGTTTCTCATCGATCTTGCTACGCCGGGCATCACGGTGCGGCCGGTAATCGATCTCGTCGGCAACCATGATTTCAACGAAGTGTTTTTCGACGATGTGCTGGTCGGCGATGACGCGCTGGTGGGGGTCGAGGGCGAGGGCTGGCGCCAGGTGACAGCCGAACTGGCGCTCGAACGCTCCGGCCCCGAACGCTATTTGTCGAGCCAGGCGCTGCTGGTGGCGGTGATCGATGCGGCGCGATCGGCGGCGGCCGACACTCAAGGCAATGCCGCGGGCACGGACAATGCCGCGCTCAATGCCGTCATCGGCAAGCTCGTCGCCGAATTATGGACGCTGCGCCAGATGTCGATGGCGACCGCCGCGATGCTCGCTGATGGCGCCGATCCGGTCGTCGAGGCGGCGATCGTCAAGGATCTCGGCAATGATTATGAACAGCGCGTGCCGATGCTGCTTCAGGCGGTGCTCGATATCGATCTCGACGGCAGCAACGAGCTGGCGCGGGTGCTGGCGCATCTGTTGCAGGTGAGCCCGAGTTTCTCCTTGCGCGGCGGCACCCGCGAAGTGTTGCGCGGCATCATCGCGCGGGGGCTGGGCCTGCGATGACCGCGATGCGCGCGCAGCTGGTGGCAACGGCGCAGGCGCTATTCGCGCGCGCGCCCGACTGGGCGGCGATCGAGGCCGCCGGCTTCGTGCAACTGCTCGTGCCCGAGGCCGATGGCGGTTTCGGCGGCGATTGGGGCGATTGTTTTGCCGTGTTGCAGGTCGCCGGCGCCTGCGCCCTGGCGCAGCCGCTCGGCGAAGCGATGCTGGCGGCGCATCTGCTGGCGCGCGCCGGCGTGACGGCGCCGGCGGGGCTGGTGACCATCGGCAGCGGCGGCGGCGTTTTGCAAAAGGGGCTGTTTACCGGCTGGGTAGCAGCGGTGCCCTGGGGGCGTGCGGCGGTTGCCGTGCTGGCAGCGGTCTATACAGCCGGTGATGATCCGCTGTTGATGCTGTTGCCGGGCGGGACGGTGATCCAGGGCGAAAGTCCGGCCGGTGAACCGCGCGACCGGATCGATTATGACCGGGTGACGCCGGTGGTGCTGGGGAATGCCGACCACGCGCTTTATGGCGCATTTCTGCGGGTGGCGCAGGCATCCGGCGCGCTGGCGGCGGCGCTCGATCTGGCGGTGGCGCATGTCAATGCCCGAGTGCAGTTCGGCAAGCCGCTCGCCAAGTTGCAGGCGGTGCAGCAGGCGCTCGCCGTGCTCGCCGAGGAATCGGCGGCGGTGACAATGGCGGGGGCTGCCGCAGCGGCAGCGCTCGATCGCGGTGGCGGCCCGTTCGAGATGATGGCTGCCAAGCTGCGCACCAATATGGCGATCCACCGCGGCGTGGCGATCGCCCACCAGGTGCATGGCGCCATCGGCTTCACCCAGGATTATCCGCTGCACCCGCTGACGCGGCGGTTGATGGGCTGGCGCTCGGAGTTCGGTGGCGATCGCTGGGCGGAGCTGCTGGGCGCGGTCGTGCTGGCCGAAGACGGCGCGGGGATGTGGACGCAGATCACCCGGCGTGGATGAAGGGCAGATAAGCTGCCAATGTCTGTCATCCCGGGCTTGACCCGGGACCCAGTTGCCTGGCGAATGTGCAAAAGAAGCTGGGTCCCGGGTCAAGCCCGGGATGACAGGCTAAAGATTGTTCACCAACTTGAGCACCTCTGCCGCCCGACTCTTGTGACAAATCAGCAGATCCGGCAGCAATGGATCGGCGCGGTTGTAGACCAGCGGCGAACCATCCACCCGGCTGGCGTGCAACCCGGCAGCCAGCGCCACTGCGGCGGGTGCGCAATTGTCCCATTCATACTGCCCGCCGGTATGGAGATAGATATCGGCCTCGCCGCGCAGCACCGCCATCGCCTTTGCGCCGGCGCTGCCCATCGGTACCAACTCGGCACCCAGTTTTTCGGCGACCATCACCGCCTCGGCGGCCGGCCGTGTGCGGCTGACCAGCATGCGCAATGGCAGGCCTTCGGCGCGCAAAAGCGGCGGGAACTCGGTGCACAGGCACAGGTTCAGCGCCGGCAGCGCCACCGCACCATGCGTTGCAACCCCGTCGATCCCCAGCCCGACATGCACCGCCCAATCGGCGCGGCGCTCGCCATATTCACGCGTGCCATCGAGCGGATCGACGATCCAGATGCGCCGCGCCTGCAAGCGCGCCGGATCGGCGGCTTCTTCTTCGGACAAAATGGCATCGTCCGGGCGCTCGCGGCGCAGCGCGTCGAGGATCAGTACATTGGCCCGGCGGTCGCCGGCATCGCCGAGTGCCCTGTCGGCTGTCGCCTCGCTGCGCGGCCCGGCGTCGGTTTGCAAGCGCAGCAGCAACTTGCCGGCAGCGCTCGCCAGTGCCCGGGCCAGCGCGGCGTCGTTCATCCGATCAGCCTTTCAACGATCAAAGCGGCCGCTTCATCGGCGGTCAGCACCGTGGTGTTGATGCGGATTTCAGGGGTTTCCGGCGCCTCATAAGGGCTGTCGATACCGGTGAAATTGCGCAACTGGCCGGCGCGGGCCTTTTTATACAGGCCCTTCACATCGCGCGCCTCGGCTTCAGCGAGCGGCGTGTCGATGTGGATTTCGATGAATTCGCCCGGCGCCATCATGTCGCGCACCATCTGGCGTTCGGCGCGGAACGGCGAGATGAAGGCGGTGATGACGATCAACCCGGCATCGGTCATCAGCTTTGCCACTTCGCCGACGCGGCGGATATTTTCGATGCGGTCGGCATCGGTGAAGCCTAGGTCCTTGTTGAGCCCGTGGCGGACATTGTCGCCATCGAGCAGGAAGGTGTGGCGGTTCATCCGGTGCAGGCGTTTTTCAACCAGATTGGCGATCGTGGATTTGCCGGCCCCCGAAAGCCCGGTCAGCCACAGCACGGCGGCTTTCTGGTTCTTCAGCGCGGCATGCGCGTCGCGGCCGACGTCGGTTGCCTGAAGATGGATGTTCTGCGACCGGCGCAGCGCGAAATTGATCATGCCGGCAGCAACCGTGGCATTGCTGATCCGGTCGATCAGGATGAAGCCCCCGAGTTCGCGGCTGTCGGCATAGGGTTCGAAAACCAATGGTGCCGCTGTGGTCAGCTCGACGACGCCGATGGCGTTGAGATCGAGCGTCTTGGCCGCCAGCTGTTCGAGCGTGTTGACGTTGATCTGGTATTTCGGCGGCTGCACCGTCACCGTGACGGTCTGGGTGCTCAGCTTGAGCAGATAGGACCGGCCGGGCAGCAGCGGTTCGTCGGCCATCCAAACAAGCGTCGCCTCGAACTGGTCGGCAACCTGCGGCGGGTTGTCGGCGGCGGCGATGACACTGCCGCGCGAGCAGTCGACTTCATCGGCAAGGGTCAGCGTGACCGACTGGCCAGCGACCGCCTGTGGCATGTCGCCGCCCGCTGAGACGATGCGTGCAACGGTTGTCGTCCGGCCCGATGGCAGTATGCGCACCGTGTCGCCGGGATGGATCGCGCCG
Organism: Polymorphobacter sp.; assembly: GCA_049314415.1. Taxonomy (GTDB): domain Bacteria; phylum Pseudomonadota; class Alphaproteobacteria; order Sphingomonadales; family Sphingomonadaceae; genus Sandarakinorhabdus. Next base: position 471 of record JBMOFG010000012.1, on the reverse strand, counting down.
CTGTTGATCATACCGGTAAAACCGCGGAAATCGAGATTGGGGCGGTTGACCCACTGCACCGGCAGGCGGAAGGATTGTGACTGGTCGACGTCGGCGGCCAGTTCGACCGATTCGAGCCACTGCAGCAGTGGCAGGCCTGTATACCAGGGCGTGTTGGCCGAAGCGCTGGTGATATTGTCGCCGCCCAGCCCCGAGATGGGAACCGCGGCCACATCGGCAAGGCCGATTTCATCGGCAAAGGCACGATAATCGGCAACGATGGCGTCGAATTTCGTCTGGTCGAAATCGATCAGGTCCATCTTGTTGACGGCAAGGACGACGTGTCGGATGCCGAGCAGGCGGACGAGATAGGAATGCCGCCGGGTCTGGGTCAGCACACCTTTGCGCGCGTCAACAAGCACGACGGCGGCATCGGCGGTGGAGGCGCCGGTCGCCATGTTGCGGGTGTATTGTTCATGGCCCGGGGTGTCG
>JBMOFG010000011.1:0-14804 GCA_049314415.1 Polymorphobacter sp. | reverse complement strand
CGCCGCCAAGCCACGTGATACGGCATTGAAGGTGCCGCCGCCCTGCAACGGCGCATCGGCCGCGACTTGCTGGTATATCGTGTTAAAGATGTTCTGGCCCCAGAATTCGACCCCCCAGACCCGATCCTTGCCATAGATCCCGATACGCGCATTGGCGACGACAAAGCCGGGCTGGCGCTTTTCGAAATCAAGGTCGGAGCCGGTATTGAGTTCCGACATGTAACGGAAATCGAAATACATCAGCGCTGACATGGTATCGCTGATCTGCGGCGTCCAAGCGGCGCTGCCCGTCACAACATAGTCCGACGAATTGGAAATGCGCTGGCCCGGCAACTGGAACAGCACCGGCGACAGCGATGCACCCTTCGATCCGGTCAGATTGCTGGCATAGTTTGTATTGGTATAGGTGATGCCGGTCGTCATTGTGAAGTTCTTGAACGGATAAAAATAGGCTTCCATTTCAAGACCCTTGGCGATCAGGCCAGGCTTGGTCTTGCCCGTGCAGGTCGAATTATTGTTGATCAGGTCACGATCGCGACCACCCAGATCATCGGCGCATGACGCGATATTGGCGACTTCGAAATTGACGCCATTGAAGGTGTTCAACTGGAAATTGCTAAAGCGCTGGTAGAAGGCTGCAACGTTCAGCTTGAATTCGCGCAGATCCAGCTTGGCGCCGATTTCGAACGCATCGACAGTTTCCTGTTCAAACTGCAAATCGCTGGCTTCGGGGCGCGCATTGCCCGCCGTCTGCGCCGGCAGCGCCCGGCGGGCAGCGCACGACGGCAGGCCGGTGACCGGATTGCCAAGATCGGTAGTCAGGTTGCACGGCGCATCGAGCGCCGACGTATCAAGGTTGAACCCCCCCGCCTTATACCCGCGCGAATAGGACGCGTAGGTCAACACCGTGTCGACCGGCTTGAACGACAGTACCACCGTGCCGGTAAATTCGTCTTCCGGGCGGTCCGTGCCGGGATCGCCCTTGTTAAAGCCGATCGCGCTGTTGTTGATGACGCACGACAGCGAGGTCGCCCCTGCCCGCGCCGCGTTCAGCGCCGCCGTCGGGCCGGAGAAAGCAGCGGCCGCGCGCAGCGCTCCGCACAGATTGTTGTTCGACAAGGCGACGCTTTCAAGCCGCTTGTTTTCATTGGTGTACCGCGCACCAACGGTCAGATCGATCTTGTCGGGTACGAGCGAGATGACATTGTGCGTGAAGATCGCATAGTTGCGGCTCGTCTGCTTGAAGAAGCCGCCCTGAACGATGCCGGTGTTGTTAAGCAGGCTCTGTCCGGCGGGCGCCGCATAGCCGACCAGCGCTGCCAGTGTCGGCAGGGTATTGCCGATCTGAGCGTTGACGTAGCGTTCGTAATCGGCGCCATATTTCAGATTGTCGTCGACGCGCAGCGTTTCATGCGCGTAAAAACCGCCAATAAGATAATCGAGCCGCTCGCCAAGCGCCGTGCCCTGAAAGCGCAGTTCCTGGGTGAAGGTCCGGAACTCGCGGTTCTGGTCGTCACGCGCCAGAATATCGACATTGTTGAAATCGGCATCCTGTGCCGACCGGTTCTTGAACTGGCGATAGGCGGTAATCGAGGTCAGCTTGCCGGCACCCAGATCCCAGTTGAGCTCGCCCGAAACGCCCCAGTCGCGGGTGCGCTGGTTATAGCTCTTGCCCGGTGTGACCGAGGTTTCATAAATATATTTGGCGTCATCGGTCGGCAGACGGTAATTACCGCCCAGCGAGGTGATCAGCGCCCGCACACTGTTGGGCGCGATAACGACATTGCCATTGGCATCGCGCGACAGATTCTGGGTTGGCGCGATGAATGCGGCACCGCAGCATTCCTCACTCTTCTGGTTATAGTCGCCGATCAGGCGGATGCTCAGATCGTCGTTCGGCTTGACCAGCAACTGGCCGCGGACGAGGAAGCGGTCACGATTGTTGAGATCGCGGCCCGAGGTGACATCGCGCAGGAAGCCGTCGCGCTTGTTGTACAGTCCGTCGACGCGAAAGGCGATCTTGTCACCCGCGATCGGACCGGTCAGCGACCCCATGGCGCGGATGTTGTTGAAATTGCCATAGGTGACTTCGCCAAGGCCGCCAAATTCGAACTTCGGCATCGCTGTGGTTATGTTGAGCAGGCCGGCCGAAGCGTTGCGGCCGAACAGCGTGCCCTGCGGCCCGCGCAGCACTTCGATCCGATCGATCTCGCCAAGGTCGGTCAGGCCGACACCGGTGCGGCTGCGATAGACGCCGTCGATGAACACCGCGACCGAGGATTCAAGGCCGGGTTTTCACCCACCGTGCCGACCCCGCGGATACGCGCCGCGCCATTGGACTCGTTGGTCGCCGACGACACCAGCAACGACGGAGCGAGCTGGTTGAGCTGGCGGATGTCATTGCCGCCGCTGTTGCGCAACTGTTCGGCACCGACCGCCGAAACCGCGATCGGCACGTCGGAAAGCACCTGGCTGCGGCGCGTCGCGGTGACGATGATCTCGTTGATATCCGCCGTTTCGGTACTGGCGGCCGTCTGAGCAAAGGCCGCGCCAGAGGCCAGTGCCATCGGCGCGACCAGCGCTGCGACCGAAACCAACCAGATGCTTTTCATACTGCCTCTCCAAGGTTGCAGAAACCGCCCTGCTGTTAAAAAAAGTTTGTATCCGCAAGCATTTCGCAACGCCAGCAGGGCCGCCAGGGCAAACGCGATAAGAGCCAAAGTGTTGCTTCATCAACACATGGCAACAAGCTTGCCGCCAACACCGCGCACCGCCATGATGACAGAACAAGGCGCCAAGGCGTGATGATATCGCCCCACGAAATATCGGGCGCTTTATAAAAAGGCGGAAAATTATGAATCGACTGGCAGGCAAGACGGCACTGATCACCGGCGCAGCACAGGGGCTGGGCGCCGCAATGGCACATAAATTTGCCGCCGAAGGCGCCCGGGTGCTGTTGACCGACATCAATATCGCGGGCGCCACTGCGGTGGCGGCAGCGATTAACGCCGCGGCGGCGGCAGCGATTAACGCCGCGGCGGCGACAACGGGCAGCGCCGCGGCCGGAACGGGTCATATCGCCGCCAGCATCGGCCATGATGTAACCCAACCCGACGATTGGGACGCTGCCATCGCCTTCGCCGAAGCGACGTTCGGCGGGCTGCATATCCTCGTCAACAATGCCGGCATTGCAGCGGGCAGCAATGTCGAGGCGACGAGCTTCGAAGACTGGCGCCGCGTCCACAGCATCGATCTCGACAGCGTTTTCCTTGGCTGCAAGCTCGCCCTGCCGCTGATGGCCCGCACGGTGCGCGATACCGGCGTGCGCGGCTCCATCGTCAACATCTCGTCGATCGCCGGGGTGATCGCCGGGCACAACAGCGCAGCGTATAACAGCGCCAAGGCCGGGGTGCGCCACCTTACCAAATCAGTGGCGCTGCACTGCGCCAAGCAGCGTTACCGCATTACCTGCAACAGCATCCATCCGGTGTTCATCGACACGCCGATCCTTGACAATCTGACCGGCGCGCTGGGCCGTGAGGAAGGCCTCGCCAAGCTTGGCCGGCAGATCCCGCTCGGCGCGGTGGGCGAACCCGATGATGTGGCCTGGGCCGCGGTCTATCTCGCGTCGGATGAAGCGAAGATGGTGACGGGGCATGGGTTGTATGTGGATGGCGGGATTAGTGCGATGTAAGTCGTAGCGACCGCGCTACGCGCCGACAGCCGCAAGTCCGGCCGGCGGAGCGGTTGGTCTCAAGCCAACCAAACCCTGCTCACATCAGCAGGGGCTTTGCCTGTGCCCCTTCGTCTTCACGCATCGAACCCCGCACGCCACGCCACATACGCCGCCGTCACCAACACCATCCCGGCGAACAGCCGGCGCGCCAGATCCGCCCGCCCGGCCAGCTGCCGCGACACCGGCCCGCCGAGCACCGCACCAATCAAGCCGCCGACCACCAGCGCCGCAAACACCCGCCAATCAACCAGCCCCGATGCCGCATAGCTCAGGCTTGTCGCGCCACCGAACAGCACCACCGACACCAGCGACGATGCGGCAGCGTTGGCCAGAGTCATCCCGGTCGCCGCCATCAGCCCCGGCACGATCAGAAAGCCACCGCCGATCCCGAAGAAACCCGCCGCCAGCCCGACCGCCAGCCCCGCCGGCGCCAGCCGCAACATCAGTTGGTTATTGATCCGCACAGCAGGGTTCCCCGCCGCCTTCTTAGGCAGCAGCATCGAGCCGCCGACCAGTGCCATCGCCAGCGCGAACCACGACAGCAGCGCCTGCCCGTCGACTTGTTTGGCGAAGTGCGCGCCGGTCAACGACCCGACCAGCCCGGCACCGCCGAACACCAACGCACACGGCCATTTCACCTGTCCCGCACGCGCCTGGAGCCACAACCCCGAGGCGGCATTGACCGCCACCGCCGCGGCAGACGTGCCAATGGCGACATGCGGTTCACGCACCCCCACGCCATAAAGCAGCAAGGGCGTCGCCAGCACCGAGCCGCCGCCGCCGAACACGGCGAGCAACAGCCCGATCAGCGCACCGCCAGCCACGGCAATGGGGTATGACAGACTGGCATCGGTCATGCCGCGGCACGGTTCCACGGCAGCAGCGTCAGAACCTTCGCCATGCCGCAGAAACCGCTGACCCCGGCAAAGAGCAGCCCGCCGCCAACCAGGCCCGACAGGATATGAAAGGCCGGATCGACCAGCCAGCCGAGCAGCGCGCCGGCAAGCACCAGCGAGCCAGCGCCGATCTGGACCTGGCGGTTCATTTCGAGCGGGACTGTAGCGTTTTCAGCAACCGGCAGACCGGCGGCTGCCCAGGCATCGACCCCGCCGGCGAGCACGAACGCTTCCCCCGCGACCGGCGCCGCGAGCCGCGCGGCATTACCGCCGGTACGCATCCCGGTCTTGCAGGTAAAGACGACAGCGGTGCCGGGCAGCACCGGCAGCGGTTTCAGATCGAAGCGCGACAGCGGCAGCGAGACGGCGCCGGGCACATGACGGCGGGCGAATTCATCGGGCTCGCGAATGTCGATCAACAGGGCGTGGCCGCCATCGATGCGCGCCGCGACATCGGCGGGGCTGAGCGGGGTGAGGATATCAGTCATGGGGGCTCTCCACATCATCGGGACAGAAAATCGCCGCGAGAGTCGTCATCAGCTGCGCCGCGGCGGGATCGCAGATGCGGTAGTGGATGGTCTGGCCGGCGCGGCGCGTGCCGACGAGTCCGTCGCTGCGCAGGACCGCCAGATGTTGCGACAGTGCCGATTGCGACAGGCCGACCCGTGGCAGCAGCGCGCTGACGGTCATTTCGCCGCCGGCCAACTGGCACAGGATCATCAGGCGCTTTTCATTGGCGAGCGCTTTCAGGAGCCGCGCCGCGGCGGCGGCACTGGCGGCGAAACGGGCGGGATCAAAGGAAGCGGCGTCGATCATGGCGCCAATATATGCATTGATTCTAATTTAGCAAGTGCTTATATAAAGGCCAAGGAGAACCACCATGCCCAACCCGATCGTCGAAACACATTTCGACCCCGCCACCTTCACCGCCACCCATATCGTCTGGGACCCGGCGAGCCGCGCTGCGGTGATCATCGACCCGGTGCTCGATTTCGAACCCAAGGGCGCGCGGCTGTCGACCACGACGGCGACGGCCGTACTGGCGCGCGTCGCCGAACTGGGGCTCGATCTGCGCTATGTCATGGAAACCCACGCCCATGCCGACCATCTGTCAGCAGGGGACCATATCCGCCGGCTGACCGGTGCAAAGCTGGTCATCGGCGCCCGGATTACCGCGGTGCAGGCGGTTTTCGCGCCGCTGTTCGAAGCCGATGATCTTGCCCCCGAAGGCGGCGATTTCGATGTGCTGATCCAGCCCGGCGACACGCTGGCGCTCGGCGATCTTTCGATCGGCGTGCTCCACACCCCGGGGCACACGCCAGCATGCGTTACCTATCTGATCGGTGATGCGGCGTTCGTCGGCGATACGCTGTTTATGCCCGATTATGGCACGGCGCGCTGCGATTTTCCTGGCGGCGACGCGGCGACCCTGTTTCGTTCGATCGCTGCCATTCTGGCGCTGCCGCAAGCAACGCGGATCTTTATTGGCCATGATTATCTGCCGGCGGGGCGGAGCGATTATCGCTTTGAAACCAGTGTCGCCGAACAGCGCCGCGCCAATATCCATGTCCATGACGGCATCACCGAGGCAGACTTTGTCGCGATGCGCACCGGCCGTGATGCGACGCTGGCGCCGCCAACGCTGATCCTGCCGTCTTTGCAGGTCAATATCCGCGGCGGTGCGCTTCCCCCGGCGTCGGATCGCGGCCATGTCTTCCTGCGCCTGCCGGTGACCATCGCCTGAGTTGCCGCTACCTTTCTTCTGCTCGGCTCTGGCCCTATAGGGCACGTCATGAATATTCCCGGCCTTGTCGACCCCCAGACCGTCCCCCGCAAAGCCCCACCCGCCCGTGCCGATGGCAAGCGCGCGCTGCTGGGCCTGTCGAAAGTGCAGCTGCGCTCGGCGCTGATCGAAGCCGGCATCCCCGAAAAACAGGCCAAGATGCGCAGCCAGCAGGTGTGGAACTGGATTTACCAGCGCGGCGCGACCGAGATTTCGGCCTTTGCCAATATCTCCAAGGATACCCGCGAGCTGCTCGATGCCCGGTTCGTCGTCGGGCGGCCCGAAGTCGTCACCGCCCAGGTATCCACCGATGGCACGCGCAAATGGCTGTTGCGCTTTGACGATGGCGAGGAAGCCGAATGCGTCTTCATCCCCGATGCCTATCGCGGTACACTGTGCGTGTCGTCGCAGGTCGGCTGCACCCTTAACTGCCGCTTCTGCTTCACCGGCACGATGAAGCTGGTACGCAACCTGACCCCGGCCGAAATCGTCGGCCAGGTCATGCTGGCGCGCGATGCGCTCGGCGAATGGCCGAACGGCACCGCCAGCCTGCCGGCGCTGCCCGATACAGACGATGCCGACGATGACGACGGCAATGATGGGGATGGGCCGGCGTGGATTCCCGGCCAGAACCAGCCGGGCAGCAACTATACGTCGGAAGGCCGCATGCTGACCAACATCGTCATGATGGGCATGGGCGAACCGCTGTATAATTTCGACAATGTCCGCGATGCGCTGACGATCGTCATGGATGGCGAAGGGCTGGGCCTGTCGAAGCGCCGCATCACCCTGTCCACCTCGGGCGTCGTGCCGATGATGGCGCGCGCCGGCACCGAGATCGGGGTTAACCTCGCCGTCTCGTTGCACGCCGTCACCAAGGAAATCCGTGACGAGATCGTGCCTATCAACAAGAAATACGGCATCGAGGAACTGCTGTCGGCATGCGCTGCCTATCCCGGCGCCAACAATGCCCGGCGCATCACCTTCGAATATGTCATGCTCAAGGACAAGAACGACCGCGACGAGGATGCGCGCGAGCTCGTCCGGCTGATCCGCAAATATGACCTGCCGGCCAAGGTCAACCTCATCCCGTTCAACCCTTGGCCGGGATCGGCCTATGAAACCTCCACCCCAGAACGCGTCTCCCGGTTCAGCGACATCATCTTCAACGCCGGCATTTCGGCGCCGGTGCGCCGGCCGCGCGGGCGGGACATCATGGCGGCATGCGGCCAGTTGAAATCATCAAGCGAGAAGATCACCCGCGCCGAACTCGACCGCCGCGCTGCGGAAAAGGAAGCCGCCTGGGTGGATTGATGCCGGCGCCATCGCGGCAACCTGACGGGCAGGGCTGGCAAGCGCCATCAAAACGACTAAAATAAATTGTTCATGTTTCTGCTCGACCGCCTTTTCAAGAAAATGATCCGCGACGGCGAACTGACCGTCATCGATGCCGCTGGCGTGCAACATGTCTATGGCAAGCCCAACACCGCCAAACCGCCGGTGCGGCTGCGCTTCACCACCGCGGCGGCGGCGCGGGCGACCGCGATCAATCCGGCGCTGGGCGCCGGTGAAGCCTTTATGGACGGCAGGCTGATCATCGAGCAGGGCGATATCCGCCAGCTTGTCGACCTCGTCACCTGGAACCTGCGCTGGCAGCGCGACAACCCGGTGCGTTTTGCGCTGTGGCGCCAGGCGAGCATCGCCGCCAAGATCGACCAAATCAACTTCGCCCGGCGATCAAAGCGCAATGTCGCGCATCATTATGATCTCGACGACAGGCTTTATGACCTGTTTCTCGATCCGCACCGCCAATATAGCTGCGCCTATTTCGACAGCCCCGACATGTCGCTGGCGGCGGCCCAGGAAGCCAAGCTGGCGCATATCGCCGCCAAGCTCGACCTTCGCCCCGGCCAGCGCGTGCTCGATATCGGCTGCGGCTGGGGCGGCATGGCGCGCTACCTACACAAGGTGTCGGGCGCCGAGGTGCTGGGCGTCACCCTGTCCGAAGAACAACTGAAATACGCCCGCGCCGAAGCCGAACGCCAGGGCATCGCCGACAAGGTCAAGTTCGAGCTGATCGATTATCGCGCCCTGCCCGAAAAACACATGGGCGGCTTTGATCGCATCGTGTCGGTCGGCATGTTCGAACATGTCGGGCTGCCGCATTTCAACCAGTTCTTCCAGACGGTCGAGGCGCTGCTCAAGACCGATGGCGTCGCGCTGATCCACTCGATCGCGCGCGCTGATGGCCCCGGCGCTACCGACCCCTGGACAGCGAAATACATCTTCCCCGGTGGCTATTCGCCGGCGCTGTCGCAGATCGTCCCAGCAGTCGAAAGGGCCTGGCTGTGGATCACCGATATCGAGGTACTGCGGCTGCATTATGCCCATACCATCCGCCACTGGTACGACCGCTGCGAGGCAAAGAAGGCCGAAATTGTCGCGCTGTACGACGAGCGCTTTTACCGGATGTGGATGTTCTACCTCGCCGCCGCCATGTCGGCGTTCAACAACGACGGCCATATGAACGTGCAGATCCAGCTGACCAAGCGCCGCGACGCCCTGCCGCTGCGTCGTGACTATATTGCCGCCGTCGAAAAGACGCTGCTCGGGGCTTGAGGCTTGCCCCGGCGGCACGGACCGCTACTGTCGCGACCATGATGATCCGTACCGCCCACACCGTTCTCGCCGCCGCCCTGTTGTTCGCCGGCCTGCCGCTCGCCGCGCAGGAGGCCGAAAAGCCCAAGGCCGCGCCCGCCGCGCCTGAAGAAGCGATCCCCGCCCCGGTGCGCGCCGTGACGAAGCACAAGGGCAATTTCGGCGGCAGCGCCATCGCCTATACCGCCATCGCCGGCGAAACGCACCTGAAGGACAAGGACGGCAAAGCCAACGCCGCGATCTTCTCGACGACCTATCTGAAGGACAATCCCGAGCCCAACCGGCCGATCACCTTCCTGTTCAACGGCGGCCCCGGCTCGGGCTCGCTGTGGCTGCACATGGGAGCGTTCGGGCCGAAGCGCGTCAACATTCCCGATGCCAAGGATGACGGCGCGCCGCCCTATCCGATCACCGACAATCCCGAATCGCTGCTCGATGTCACCGATCTGGTGTTCATCGATCCCGTCGGCACCGGCTTTTCGCACGCGCTCGGCAAGACCGATCCGAAAATCTTCTGGGGCGTCACCGCCGATGCCAAATCGGTCGCCGCCTTCATCCGGCTGTGGCTGACCGAACATGGCCGCTGGAACGCGCCGAAATTCCTCGGCGGTGAAAGCTATGGCACCACGCGCTCGGCGGCGGTCGTCAACGAACTCGAAGGCCGCTACAATGATGTCGGCCTCAACGGCGTGCTGCTGATCTCGACGATCATGGATTTCAGCCTCGAATCCGATGCCGAGGGCAATGAGATGCAATATGTCATCCTCATCCCCAGCATGGCGGCGACGGCGCAATATCATAAAAAGGCCGGCGCCGGGCAGACGACCGAGGCCTTTGTCCAAGCCGCGCGCGAGTTCGCCCTAGGTCCCTATGCCAGCGCGCTGTTAAAGGGCAAGGCACTGCCCACCGCCGAACGCACCGCGATCCGGCAGCAACTCGCCGGCTTTACCGGCCTGTCAGAGACCTATCTCGAAAACGCCAATCTGCGGGTCAATGCCCAGCGTTTCTACAAGGAATTGCTGCGCGATCGCGGCCTGACCATCGGCCGGCTTGATTCGCGCTACACCGGCACCGATTACGACCGCGCCGGCGAAGGCCCCGATAACGACCCGAGCTTTTACGGCATCGACGCCGCCTATCCCGCCGCCATGAACAGCTATGTGCGCGGCGACCTGGCGCTCAAGGGTATCGACCGCGATTACATCAGCATCGGCGGCGTCGGCGATTGGGACTGGAAACTCGGCAACCGCCGCGATGAACAAGCCTACATTACCGTCGCTCCCTATCTGTCGCGCGCGCTGCGTGAAAACAGCCGCATGAAGATCTTCGTCGGCCAGGGCTATTATGATTTCGCCACACCGTTCTTCGCCGCCGAATACAGCCTGGGGCGCCCGGGCTTTCCCGACAACCGTGTCGAGTTCAACTATTACCAGTCGGGCCATATGATGTACGTCCACGACAGCGACCGCACGAAACTGTCCAACGATATCCGGGCCTTCATCCGCCGGCAGAAGTAACGCTGGGTCGCGGCGGGATCGGTTGAACGCAAGCGCCTCCGGCGGCTGGGGCCTCAGGCCCCGCTGCACATTCGAAACTAGCCCCCGAACGCTGCCGGCGGATCGCCCATCACCACCACCGTCCGCGCGCCATCGGCGGCAACGCTTTCAACCAGGCACGACGTCCGCCGCGTCCGCGTCTCGGCGATCCACCAGCGGCCGCCGCTGCGGACATAGACGTCATCATATTCCACCCCCATCTGGGTCAGCGTGCGCGTGCCGAGGTTGATGTTGTGGAAATACAGCGACCAGCGCCCCGTCGCCCGGTCAGCGCCGTCGAAGTTGATGATGCCATTGGCGCCATGATGGATGTCGTAAATCGTCGGTTGGCAGCCCATCGCGGCATAGACCGCCACAAAGGCATCGCGATCGTCGAAGGCCGGAAAGCCATCATAGGCAATTATCGCGCCATCGGGCAGCAACGTGTCGCGCACGGCTTCCGGGTCCTTCAGATCGCAACCGCGCAGGTAACGCGCCTTCAGGTCGCGGATGGCGCGGTCATCCTCGAGCTGTTGAACCCGGGCGGCGAGTGCGGCGATATCCATGGGCGCTCCGATCAACTATTTGCGTAATCCTGCGGGCAGGTTACGACGCATATGCAGAGATTGGGGAGCGAAAAATGCGATTCACAGGCAAATCAGTGCTGGTCACCGGCGCAGCATCGGGCATCGGCCGCGCCACCGCGATCCTGTTCGCCGCCGAAGGCGCCCGGGTCACCATCGCTGACATCAACGCCGCCGGCCTGACCGAAACCGCCGCGATGATGGCGTCCGCGCCGCGCATCGTCCCCTATGACGCCGGCGATTTCGCCTCGTGCCGCGCCCTTGTCGCGGCGGCGGCAACGGACGGCCTCGATGTGCTGTGCAACGTCTCGGGCATGCTCAAATGGGGCCCAAGCCTGGAATTCTCGGTCGAGGATTTCGAACGCATCCTGCGCATCAACACCACCAGCGTCTTCGTCATGTGCCAGGCCGCCCTCCCCCACCTGATCAAATCCGGCGGCAACATCGTCAACACCGCCTCCACTGCGGCGCTGCAAGGCATCCCCTACACCATCGCCTATGCCGCCTCGAAACACGCCGTCGCCGCGATCACCAAAAGCCTCGCGATCGAATTCGCCTCGAAAAACGTCCGCATCAACGCCATCTGCCCCGGCCATGTCGACACCCCCATGGGCAATTCGCCGCCGCCTCCCGGCGATGTCGATTGGTCGCTGGTCATGCGCAACGCCCCCAAACTCCCCAACGGTTCCTGCGCCCCGTCCGATATCGCCGAAGCCTTCGCCTATCTGGCCTCCGACGCCGCGCGCAAAATCACCGGCACGCTGCTGACCATCGATGGCGGACAATTGGCGGGGTAAGGGCGCCTCCGGCGGCTGGGGCCTTGGCCAGATTCTTAGATGTCTTAAAGCGAAATTCATCAATAAGCATACTTAACACAAGCGAAAATGTTCGTTTCGCTCTGGATACTCAAATATGCCAACCGAATTTTAACGAGTTATTTTAGCACGATTCGTATTAAACAATAAATCTTGAAACAACGGACCCGAGACGCACTGCATAATTGATCTACACGACTTAATTTTAAATTTAAATTATATAACGATAAATTTATTTCTCTATTGGTCTGCGATACTGCTCACATTATCTCTCGCAGTTTTCGAAATCGCCCCCGCCTCCGATGTCAGCCTTTCTATAGCAGAGTCAAGACTTGCAGAATTCTGATACATAGCAATATCTGCGAATGCGGTTTCAATAGGATATTGTGCCCCATCTCGATCAAGTTTTCCGAGTATAGTTAACTTTATCTCATTTCGATTAGTTTCCATACCAGCTATAAGCGCTGGGAGAGTTTTTTCGAAATATAAAGTTTGGCTTATCTTGGAATTTGATCCAGTAACAAAAGCGGAACCAGCAGACAAAATATTAGCTGCAGTTTGACCCGTAACAGTAGCGGCCGAAGAAAGTCCGAGGGCTACAGTACTAAGTGCTAGGTTACTTCCTTTATTTTGTGTAGACAAAGCAGACACGAAATTATGATATCGAGCATCTATAGCCGCCATATAAATACTAATAATCATATTGCGGTACTGCTTGTCCGTTAACCCATATCTTAGTCGCGCATCTGGAGAATGGAATGCTGTTACAGCAATATCTGGTTTATATTTTGATGCAATGTCGACAACGGTTCTCATCGACAGGACCGGACTGGGCCGCGCCTGAAAGGAGGAGCATGCGCTAAGTGACACCGAACAGGCCATTAATAGAATTGGCAATTTAACTTTTGACACCTTACAGCCCCCACGCCTGAAAGGTTTAATTTTTAACACAAATAATGCGGCTTTCAAGAGGCTGTTTTTTAATATTTGAAACTTTTTTAAGGCGCTATTAATTAATATCAAGGCTCATTTTTGGTGAACGATCAGGGGCGGCCTCTGTCGGCTGAAGCCGCGAGTCCCAGACCCCATTCCATCAACCTTATTTCCGGCAAATCAACGAAATTATTGAAGAAAATAAGATAGAATCTGGGGCCAAGGCCCCAGCCGCGGGAGGCACTCGAGCGCCCTCAACCCGCCCCAAGCAGCGCGCGCGCCGCCGCACTGCCATCGAGCAGGGCGTTGTCGCGGCGGGTGACGGCCCAGCCGGTGTCGCTGCGCGCGAGGTGCCAGCGGTTTGCCGAGGCGCGCACGGTGTCCCAGTGGCTGCCGTTCCAGCGGAAGATGAGGCTGAGGCCGCGGGCGGTGGCGGTGTCGCCGGCAAGGTCAATGGCGACGGGTCCGAGGAGGTGGGCGCAGCCATCGGCCATCAGTTGCTGGTGCACGGGGCCGTGGATGAGCGCGGCGATTGCCGGGCGGCCGCAGCTTTCGCCCATGCCGCCGACGGCATAGACGCCGGCTTCGTCGAACAGCGCGGCAACGCCATCACTGTCGCCGCTGTCGGCGGCGGGGCCGTAGCGGGCGATGATGTCGCGGATCGCCTCGCGGTCTTCGAGCGCCTGCAGGCGCGCGGCGAGCGGGTCAGGCGGTGCCGGCATGCAGGGCCTCGGCGCGGGCCTTGAGCGCCAGTGCCGAATCATCGAAGGCGCGTTTCACCCAGGGGCCGGCGAAGCGGAAGACATGGATGCCGTTGGCGCCGAGAAAGGCATCGGTCGAATGGTAGCGGCACGACGCCGGCCCGGTTGCTTCGATGACCTGATCACGGCGCGCGGGGTAGGGCCAGGCGTCGGAATAGACCATTTCCCACGACAACAGTTTCGGCGGATCGAAGGCGCAGATGAATTCCATGTTGGGCACCAGCGTGCCGGGCACGGCGTAGTTGACCAGGGTCATGAACATCGGATCGCCCATTTTCAGCGTCGATTCGGCCCGCACGCAGAAGGGGTTCCATTCATTGTAGCGCGGCAGGTCGGTCAGCACGGCCCAGACCACGTCCGCCGGCGCGGCGATATCGACGGTGATCGATCGTGTCACCGCATCGGGGTCATAGCCTGAAACCGGGTCTTCGCTCAGGCTTTTCATCCCGGGGTGTTTCATGGCGCTTTCCCTTCCAGATCCGCCAGTTTAACAAGGCGCGTCACCGGCAGCGGGTGCTCGCTCGCCCCTGCCCAGCGCAGCAGCGCCGTGCCGACATTGTGACCCGAGGTGTCGAGCCAGTTGCCAAAGCCGGGGTCGCGCGCCGCCGCGATGATCCGCACGCTGCCATCAGGTTCGAGCCGCGCCGAATGCTTGTTCACCGTGATCTGGCGGAAGCGGTAATCGAAGCTTTCCATCCACCAGTTATCGATCTGGATATTCCAGTAAGTGCAATCGGGCGGCGTCACCTCGATAACCCAAGCTTCATCGTCTGCGATCGCCCAATAACCATGGGCGTAATAGATATCGGGGCTGCCGCCGCCCTTCTGGAACAGCGACTGGTCGATGGGGGCGAACGCGTTGGGGTGGGCGCGGAACATGCGCGTCCAGTCAGCAAAAGTCGCGGCGACACCGTTGACGAATTGCCCCGCAGCCGCCAGCCCGGCGTGAAGTTTTGCAGGGTCGAGCGGTGCCGGCACGGCCGGGCCACCGATGCGTTCGATGCGGAACTGGCCGGGCTTTTCATGCACGCGATCCAGTGCGCTCTGCCGGATGATGATGACGCTGGTGTCGGCCTCGAGCCGCAGCCAGTTGCCCGGTTGCG
>JBMOFG010000010.1:0-14949 GCA_049314415.1 Polymorphobacter sp. | reverse complement strand
GGTTCGATGCCAAGAAAGGCTTTGGGTTCATTACCCCCGATCTTGGTCCTCGCGACGTTTTCGTGCACATCTCTGCCCTTACTGCCGCCGGAATTGCGGAACTGGTGCCGGGAGACCGGCTTGAGTTCGAATTGGCGCAAAGCGGCGATGGCCGGCTCATTGCCTTCGGGCTGCGCTGCAAACCAGCCATCGACGATAGGGCAGGCTCTTGATGTCAGACACGCTCGCCGATTTCTTGGTCAAGTGGCTGACGCATGATCTGGCCACGCCGATCGCGACGGTCATGACGGCGAGCGAATTGCTTGGTGACATCGCCGATCCCGAAATCAATAGCTTGGTCAGCGATGGTGCCAAGCGGCTGGGAGCCAGGCTAAGACTGATCCGCGCCATTTTTGCATCCGCGGATGGCCTTGCTGGAGGCGTTGCCTTTCGCACGTTGGTCAGCGAAGGCGTTGATGGCACGCCGCTGTCTTGGTCGATTCCGACCGATGCTGCCGATCTGCCGGCGCCGCTTATAGCCGGCGCGGCGCTGCTGATGGCCGATATGCGGCGAGGCCAGTTGCTCACCATTGCCCCGGGCAGCGTACGCTGGGCAGTTGACGCCGCATTTTCCGATCCGGTGGCGGCGGCACTGAGGGGCGCGCGCGCAAGTGATCCGCGCTCGGCCATCGCCGAAATGCTGCTTGCCGTCGCGGCGCGTGGCGGGCTGAAACTGACGATCGCACCGGATGGTCTCGTCTGGCACTGATCAGCGGGCGGCCCTGGCCATTTATGCGTTCATGGCCTGATGATGTTCCGCATGTTCAGTTGCTGCAGAAACTGCTATGCGCCTTGAATCATCCCCGGTGGAGTTAAACCGCAAGCAATGCGAATGCGGGATCTCGAAAAGGCGAGCGGAGTCGGGCGGGAAACCATCCGCTACTATATTCGCGAAGGCTTGCTACCCGAACCGGATCGGGCAAGCCGCAATTCGGCTTTTTACAGCGACGAGCATGTGCAGCGGCTGCGCGCCATCAAGCGTTTGCAAGAAGAACGCTTCCTGCCGCTTGCCGTCATCCGCACTTTGTTGGAAGCAGAAGGCGGCGACCGCTGGCTCGCGGCCGATGCTTTTCCGATGCTCGATGCCATGCTTGCGGCGCGGCTGGGTGATGGCGCCGCGCGCGTGCCCGTCACGACGCTGGCCACGCAATTGTCGGGTGGGAGTGCCGCAATCGCCGAACTGCGCGATATCGGCATGATCAGCATTGATGCCGACGGCACCGTCACGGCGCGCGATGCGGCGATCGCGCATGCAGTGGATGATCTTGCCGAGATCGGCTTTACCGACGAACTTGGTTTTGCCGGACAGCAAATGCGCTTTTACCTCGATTTCATCGAATGGGTGACCAATCAGGAAATGCGCCTGTTTCTTGAACGTACCGCCGGCCATGTCGGCGAAGCGCGAGCGCTCGACATGGCTGAACGTGGTGTGTCGGCGGTCAATGAATTGCTTACGCAATTGCGAACTCGCGCCTTGCTGCGCAAGCTGGGGGAACGCCGCCGCGTGGCGAATGACAACAGCCGCGACAGCACGGACACAGCAACGGGGTAGCCGGGGAGGGCTGGTCCCCGCTCGCGCTGCGGCGTTGGCGGGGACCGAACCCTCGGGAGGCCGGTCAAAAGCCGGTTGACAGGGTCAGCGCCGGCCCACTGCCCGGCAAGGCATTGCCGGCGACCCGGAAACGCCAGTCCGCCATGATATCCACCGATAGCTTTCCCATCGGCGCGCGCAGCAGCAGCGTCGGCCCGACATCGATCCGGCCGCTGGTGAAGCCGTTGCCGTGCTGGAGGCTGGCCCAGCTGCCCGGGCCGGCAACAAACGCGAACTTGCCGAGCTGCACCACCGGTACGCCGGCGCGCAATTGTACTCCGGCAAAGACATCGCCAGCGCCGAGCGCCCCCGCCTCACCATAACCGCTCCATTGAACGCTGCCCTTTTTGCCTTCGGCACCGCCCGCGATCCGCAACGTCCAATCATCACGTGCAAGAGCGCCGGTTGCGACCAGTCGTTCGGCGCTGATATTTACGCCGGCGACCGGCCGCCAGCGCACACCAAAGGCCGCCTGGCCGGTTGCGGGATCGACGCTTGCCCCCAGGCTGGCGGCGTTATAGCGCGCGACAATTGCCAGCGGCCGCCGCGCCAGGGGAGCGGGCGTCCAGGACAATGTGCCGCCTGACTGGCCACCGCCAAGCACCGGGCTTGCCGCCGGGCCGGCCGGTCCGGGATCGCGCAGCAACGTATATGCCTCGCCCGACCAGCGCCGCACCAGACGTCGTCGCTCCGCCGTCCAGAGCGGCCGCAGCGCGGCATCGGCGGGTGCCGACTCGCTCGCCAATGCGGCATCAAACAGCGCCACCGCGCCACGCCGGTCGCCGGCGGCCAGCCGTGCATAGGCCGCGGTGGCAAGATCATGGCCAGATGTCGGTGATGCTGGTGATGTCAGTGCCTTGGGCGTGGGTGCGACGTGCCGTGGTATCGTTGCCTCGGACCGTAATGGAAGCGGCGATGTGGCGGGCAACGCCACGGTCCAGCCTGAGTCCACACCCGGAATCCGCCCCTGTGCCACCGGCATTCCTGCCCGCACCCTCGTCAGTCGCAATCGTGCTTCGGCCAGCGCCAGCGCCGCTTCGGCCACTGCCACTTCGGCCGAAGCGACCGCGGCGTCGGGGGTGTTATATGCCGCCACTTGCGTCGATCGGGCTGCCAACTTCGGTGGCGCACGTTCGGGGTGCCGGGCCGCCAAGTCGCGTTCAAGCACCGGCAGCCGGAGCGCCAGCCATATGGCTAATACTAGTCCGACCGCCAGCAACAGCCGAAAAGAACGCCCCGCCGTCATTCTGTCGCTGACCCGGCGCCGGGGAAGCGATGCGCCGTTTTGTCCCAAACCAACCGGGCGTCGCCGGAAAGGATCGCACGATAGCGCCGCGCCGCCGCCAGCGCGGCTGCGGCATTGATGACATTGCCGACCACTGCGCGCGGTATGGCGCGCAGCCCTTCGCCGGGGCCATAGGCATGTGCCGTGAAGCCGGCGCGCATCAGCAGCCGCCATATCAACAGTGCAGTATTGAACCACAGCAGCGTCACCAACCCGGTCCCATAGGTCGGTGGTGACGGCAGCCCGGGCAGAAGGAAGTGGACTGTGCTACCGAGCAGCAGCAGCCCTGCCACGCCATAGCCGGCAACAGTCAGCAGCGCGGTCATCAGAGCCTTGCGGTCGCGTGCCAGCATGTAGCGATCGGCCAGCCCGCCGTGCCAGCCAAGGCGGTCCCAGCCAGCCAGACCGATGCCGATCAGCCAGCGGGTTTTTTGGCGCAGCGCGGCATCGAAGCTCGCCGGAAAATGTTCGCGCGTTGCCACCATAATCCGGTCATCGCCGCTGCGAAGTCGGACCAGTGCGCCGCGCCCGCCCAGTGCCTTGACGCGCAGGCCCAGTTCATAGTCCTCGGTCAGGCAGTCGGCATCAAATGGCTGGCCGCCTGCCGCTGCTGCGATCTGCCCGAGCAGGCGGCGATCAATGGCAGTCGCGACGCCGGCCGAGGGCACAGCGGCGCCAAGGGCTTCGCGCACCACCAGATCCTTGGTGTGACTTTCAGCAAATTCATCGAGATAATGGCCGCTGATCCAGCGCGAGCCCGCATCGGCCAGCGGCAGGACCGGCAATTGCACCAGCGCCAGCCGTGGCACCAGCGCGTCGAAGATCCAGAGTTCCTGTGGATGGATGACGTCTTCGGCATCATGCAGCACGATTGCCTTAAACGGCACACCGCTGCTCGCTTCATGTGCCACCAGCGCCCGCCACAGATGGTTGAGACAATCGGCCTTGGTTGTCGGACCCGGCAGGTCACAGATCACCGACTGGATATGATTGTCAGCGACGGCGGCCACCGCTGCCTGGCCCGCCGGATCGTTGGGATAGAGTCCGACAAAGATGCGGAAGCGGGGATAGTCTAGCCGCGTAACGAGGTCGGAAAGCATCGCGCCGATGACGGCGGCTTCGTCCCATGCGGGTACGATGATGGCGATTGGCGCGGGGTCCTGGCGACGGATCGTTTCGGCATTGGCGCGCCGGTGGCGGCGATAGACAAATTGCTGCCGCCAGAACGTGCGGGCGAAATAAACGGCGTCGATGAACAGGTCATCGAGCCCCGACAGCAGCACGCCGACAGCGATAATGATCAACAGCTCGTGCACGGCGAGATGCCAGATCGTCAGGGCGAGCGCGGCGGCTTCGGCCATTGCGGCAACTCAGCCCAAACGACAACAGCGAGCGGGAACGCCGGTGGACGCCCCGGTACGATCAGGATTGGGCAGACGGGGAGGGCCGCATGCTTCTTCGGGTGATCGCCGGGGCGTCCTCGGCAATTTTCGGGTGGGATGCAGGGTCAAAACACCTTCACACCGAAACGGCCGATTGCGGGAGATCGAACGCCAGTGCGGGTCCGACCAGATTCCATTCGCTTTGCAGCCGGCTGAGCGTCGCGGCATCGACATCGATCCGCAGTGCTGCAACTGCAACGCCGTCCATGTCCACGGGCAGCCCAAGCGGTTCGCAATCCCAACCGACCGCTAGAACCGAGGCCAGATAGGCAAGATGGGTCATCATGGTGAAATGACGGATCCGGTGGGCCAGGGCGAATTCGATGATGGCCAATGACAGCAAGCGGCGAACCCGCATCGCTTCGTCGCGCGCGAGACCGGGGTTCGTGACCAGCCGGGTGATTTCGAATATGTCGGGGCCACGCGGCACACCGGCGGCGCAGAGCCCGGCGAATTTGTCGGCCAGCAGGTGCGGGCCCTCGGTCGGCAGTAGCCGCACCGATCCTAGATGCCCGGTACCGCTCGCATCGGCAACAATCAGGTAAATGCTGTCATCGCGATCATACTCGTCAATCTCGTAAAGGCCTTCGCTGACCTTCAGGTCCCAGTGCAACTGGTCGATGAAAACCTGCTTGCGCGCGGCGTGCATTTGCAGCCGCTGCTGCCGTAAGATGTCGCGATTGTGCCG
This sequence comes from Polymorphobacter sp., assembly GCA_049314415.1. Taxonomy (GTDB): domain Bacteria; phylum Pseudomonadota; class Alphaproteobacteria; order Sphingomonadales; family Sphingomonadaceae; genus Sandarakinorhabdus. Next base: position 9,904 of record JBMOFG010000010.1, on the reverse strand, counting down.
TGAGACAATGCGGGCGGGCGCCCTCGCCACAAGGGTCCTGCTGCCGATGAAGAAGGGGGACCCTGCATGGCTGTCGGTCTGGCCTGTCCGCCCCGTCTGGTCGGTCCTACCCGTCTTTATTATCTGCATAACAGCGCCCTTTGCCCATCATGAGCTGTTGCTGTTGTTGGCGAAGCGACTTGTTCGCGGCTATATCCCTGATAGGGGGTAAAGCATGCACGGCGAAGCCCAATATCTCGATCTGATGCAGCGTGTCTGGCGGCATGGCGTGGTGCGCGGTGACCGTACCGGCACCGGTACGCGCGCCTTGTTCGGTGAAACCATGCGCTTCGACCTGTCGGATGGCACCGTGCCGATCCTGACGACCAAGCGCATTTTCTGGAAATCGGCGGTGCGTGAGCTGCTGTGGTTCCTGTCCGGCGATCGCAACATTCGTCTGCTGGTCGAGCAGGGGGTACATATCTGGACCGACTGGCCACTCGCGCGCTTCAATACGACACAGGCCACGCCGCTCGATCGCGATAGTTTCGAGGCGCGCATTCTTGCCGATGCCGAATTTGCTGCCGAATGGGGTGACCTCGGCCCGGTTTATGGCGCACAATGGCGGCATTGGCCGAATTACGTGCCCGCTGGCGAGGGACTTTACCGCCGCGATCCCGCCGGCATCGACCAGATTGCCGCGCTGGTTGACGGGCTGAGGCACAACCCCACTAGCCGCCGCCACATCTTCACCGGCTGGAATGTGGCGGAACTCGATGGCATGGCGCTGCCGCCGTGTCACATGACATATCAATATTTCGTCGCCGACGGCCGGCTGTCGGGCATCCTCTACCAGCGCTCGTGCGATCTCGGGCTCGGGTTCGGCTTCAACATCTTCGAAGCCGCGCTGCTGCTGCGCATGCTTGCCCAACAATGCGACCTGGCGCCCGGTGAAATCGTCTGGATGGGTGCCGATTGTCATCTTTATGCCAATCACGATCATCTTGTTGCCGAGCAACTGGCACGCGTGCCGCGTGCCTTTCCGCGGCTCGACATCACACGACGGGCCGACGACATTTTCAGCTATCGTTTCGACGATTTCGTGGTGACAGGCTATGATCCGCACCCGCACATCGCCGCGCCGGTGGCGGTATGATTGATCTCGTCCTTATCGTTGCACGGGCGAAGAATGGTGTCATCGGCAAGGATGGCGCGCTGCCCTGGCACTTGCCGGACGATTTGCGCCGTTTCAAGCGCATGACCGTCGGCAAGCCTGTCATCATGGGCCGCAAGACCTTTGAATCGATCGGTAAGCCGCTGTCCGGCCGGCAGAATATTGTGCTGACACGTGATCCTCTCTGGCAGTTTCCCGGGGTGTCGGTTGTCCCGAATCTGGCCGAGGCCGTGGCCGCCGCCGGGCTCGACCCGCGCGCGCGCGCCGATGGCATCATGGTCATCGGCGGGGCGCAGATCTATGCCGAGGCACTGCCTTCGGCAACGCGCATCGAGTTGACCGAAGTCGATGCCGCCCCCGATGGCGACACGCTGCTGCCGCCTTTCGACCCGGCGCGCTGGTCCGAAGTAGCGCGGGAAAGCTATCCGGCCACCGAGGTGCAGCCGGGTTATGCCTTTGTCACACTGGTCCGGGCATAACTGCTATTTCGCGGTGTCGACGATCTGGTTCATTTCGATCAGTGTGCCATCGGGATCGAAGAAATTGCAGCCCATGACATGAATGTCTGATCCGCCGTTGCGCCCCGGGTAGATCTGTTCGCGCACTTCGGCGGTGAAGATGACGCCGGGAATGGCCCTCGCCATTTCGCAACGCTTCGCGGCATCGTCGGTGTTTAGGATAAGCACATGGCCTCCCGCTTCCAGCCGCCTGGGATAGGGCGCGCGCGCTGGCAATGGCGGATCGAAATATTGCATCAGGCCGATCCAGCCGATGAACGGGTCATTGCCGTTGAGCAGGACCAGCCGGACTTTGTTGCCCGGCACGCCGGCGGGCAGCGCCACACCTGAAACCGTCAGTCGCTGATCATAGTTCAGCTTGAGTCCGATAACATCGCGATACAGCTTCAGGCTGTTTTCCATGTCGCGGACGAGGATTGTCAGCCGCCGCACATCGGTAGGTAAGGCAGTTTTCGGAGCTTCGACCCCGGCGGCGGCTTTGCCCGTTGCTGTTGGCGCCTTGGCAGGCGCTGCCATCTGCGCCGCTGCTGGCGTTGCCGCCGCAACGACAGCAGCGAGCGTCGACACCAGTCTGAACGTGGCAAATGATGCTCGCTTGGTGTGCATGGGCTATTCATCCTGGTCCGGGTTGCGGTTCAATCGTCAGGGCCCAGCGCTGGGTCGAGATCGCGGGGCCGAACGAATTGCGCCAGCACGGCATGACCGCCATCGACCTGAGCCCAGCGATCGATGGCAAGGTCGAGACGGGCGATGGTTGCCGTCGGATATTTCGTCTCGGCTTCGTCGCGAAGCAGGCCGCCGGGCGGTACCAGTTCGAGCAGCAGGTCTTCCAGTCCCGGATTATGTCCGATCAGCATCGCGTGCTGGTGATGGTCCGCAAAGCCGGCAACGAGTTCGACCAGCGTCGCCGAGGAGGACAGATAGATGCGCTTTTCATAAATTGGTGCCAGCCGACCTTTCATGCCGGCCTCCACGCCCTCGATCGTCTGCTTGCAACGCACAGCGGGCGAAGCAAAGACATGGTCGAAATCGGGCATATCGCCTCTGTCTTGCGCGGCGCGCAGCCATTGGCCGACGCGCACTGCGGCGCGGTGGCCGCGGTCGTTGAGTGGCCGGTCGAAATCCCTCAATAACGGGTCATCATAGCCTGATTTGGCGTGCCGCAGCAACGTCAGTGTCTTCACCCGTGCTCCCCAACATCGCTATCATCGCCGCCGATGACCGCTGCACCATGACGCGACCCGGCCGGGGTCGCAAGGCCCTGATGCGGGCCGTTGGCCGCCGCCACCAACGCCACCGCAGCCTCCAGTCCGATGCGATCGACCGGCGTGCCGGGCGGAAAGGCCGCCAGCAGGCGCGATGGTACGGCCGGACCGATAAGGACGAAACAGCCGCGATCATCAGCGCGGCGGATCAACCTGCCAAAGGCCTGTGCCAGTCGCCCCATCGTCACCCGGTCGTCATAGGCCGTCCCGCCGCCAATGCTGAGCCCGACCCGGCGGGCGGCGTGCAGCACGGTCGGACGCGGCCAGGGCACGCCCTCCATCACCACCAGCCGCAACGAGGCGCCAGGCACATCGACGCCATCGCGCAGTGCATCGGTGCCGAGCAACGACGCGCGTGGTTCAGCGCGGAAAATATCGACAAGCGTGCCGGTCTCGATCGGGTCGACATGCTGGGCGTACAGCGGCAATCCGGCCCGGGCGAGCGGATCGGCGATGCGGGACTGGACGGCACGCAGCCGGGTGATGGCGGTGAACAGTCCCAACGTGCTGCCGTCTGCTGCATCGATAAGGCTGCGATAGGCATGTGCCAGCCCGGCCATATCGCCGCGTTTGATATCATTGATGATAATCACCCGAGCGTTACCGGCATAATCGAAGGGGCTGGCGGCGGCAAAATGCAGCGGCGGCAGTGCCAGATGGCTGGCACCCGTCCGGGCATCGGCGGTGGCCCAGCCGTCATCATTTTCGCCCCGCCCGCGCAGCGTTGCCGAGGTAACGAGAACGCCATGCGCGGGTTCGAGCACCGCCTTGGCAAAGGGCCGCATCGGATCGAGCCAGTGGCGGTGGATGCCGATATCGAGTTCGCGGCCTTCGATGCGCGCCAGTGCGAACCAGTCGACAAAGGCCGGATCGGCGGCGCCGCCGAGCCGTGCCAGCAGCTCGGTCCAGGCGGCGATGGTTTCGCAGCGCAAGCGCAAGCCTGCGGCTGCACCTTCGGTCCGCGCCCGACCGGCACCGTCCAGCCAGTCGGGCGGTTCGTCGAGCAGCGCCTTCAGCCGGGTCTCGAGCACCGCCATCGGCGCCGCCAGCTTCGCCAGCGCCGTTGCAGCGGCGGCGGCGGCATCGATGACGGCGGGCAATACTTCGGCGACTTCGGTTTCAAGGCCATAGCCGGCGTCGCTGCTGCCTTTGCCTTCCGCCCGGGTGAAAACCTGCTGGCGCACCGCGGCGAGCAGTACTTCGATGGGGCCATCGGGTTCGCCGCTGCCGATGCGCTGCAGCCAGCCTTCGGCGGGAAGAATGCGCGCGGCGGCGATGACCCTTTCGATCGCGGCGGCGCCATCATCGTCATAACCCGCCAGTTCCGCCAACCGCGCCGCCAGTCCGCGCCGGCGCCCGCCGCTGCGGCCGCTTTGCGAGCGGTCCGGCCCGAGCAGCCAATGGCGCAATTCCACCGCCTCGCGACCCGACAGTTCAACGGCAAAGGTCGCATCGGCGGCATCGAACAGATGATGGCCTTCATCGAAGACCATGCGCGTCATCTGCTGCCCTTCGGCACGTCCGCGCACGGCATTGATCATCACCAGCGCATGGTTGGCGATGACGAGATCGGCCTGCGCCGATGCCCGAGTGGCGCGTTCGATGAAGCAGATCCGGTAATGCGGGCAGCCGGCATAGATGCATTCGCCGCGGCGGTCGGTCAGGCCGGAAAAGCTGGTCCGCCCGAAAAGCCATGGCAGCCAGCCCGGCAGGTCGCCCCCGACCATGTCGCCATCGCGGCTGTATTCAGCCCAGCGCGCCGCCAGCTGCGCAAATACCTGGGCTCGATTGGCAAAACCGCCCTGTACTGCGTCTTCGAGGTTGAGCAGGCAGAGGTAATTCTCGCGGCCCTTGCGAACGACGACCTTGGCACGTTTCTCGGCCGGGTCGGGATAGGCACGCGCTGCTTCTTGATCGAGCTGGCGTTGCAGGGCCTTGGTGAAGGTCGACAGCCAGACGGTGCCTTCTGCTGCCGCTGCCCAGCCGCTCGCCGGTGCAAGATAGCCCAGCGTTTTGCCGATGCCGGTGCCGGCTTCGGCGAGCACCATGTTGGGGCTTTGCGGGACCCGGCGAGGCTGGAAAGCGGCGCCGACCGCCAGTGCGTAGGCGCGTTGCCCTTCGCGCCGCTCGGCCCCGTCGCCCAGCATGGCAGCAAGCCGCGCGTCGATCGCTGCATCGGGCAAGGTGATGCTGTGCGGGGCGGGCCGGGGTGGCGCTTCCTCCCATTTCGGCAGGCTGGTGAACAGCGATCGTTCGGGCGCTTCGGGCTTGCGCAGCCGCTTGACGAGCAAGGGCGCCCAGCTCCAGCGTTGGCGCGACAGGGCTTGCAGGATGCTGAAGGCACCATGCCGCGCCGGCCAAGCCGGATCATCAACCGTTTCGAGCAGCGCGCGTGCGGCGCGCAGCAGGAAGCCGGCATCGCTGTCGCTGGTCGGCGGGTCGATCCCCAGCGCCGCCGCCAGCCCGCGCGGCGTTGGCACGGCAAAGCGCGCCGGGTGCATGAAGGCGAACAGTTCGAGCAGATCGAGCCCGCCGAGTTCGGGATAGCCCAACCGGCTGGCGATGACCGGTGCATTGAGCAGGATATGAGGGGTGTCGGCGGCGCGGCGGATGGCTTCACCGCGCCCGACGGCGACCGCCGGGCCGTCGGGTGGCGAGATCCAGACGCCGGCATGCGTCGCGGCAAGGGCAGGGAAGGTGATCACCTGACTTTCCACACGCGAAGGTGACGCCTTGGCGTCAGCGGGAGGGGAGCAGGTCGCGCTTGCGCCTTCTCGGCAGAGTCGCCACAGAACATGTGCAAGGATTAGACGGAACAGATGCGCAACACCACCGAACTTCGCGCCGCAGCGCTCGAAAACAAGGCCTGGCCCTATGAGGAGGCGCGCAAGCTGATCGCGCGCTATCCGGATGGTTTCCCCGAGGCCGGGGTGATCTTCGAAACGGGCTATGGTCCCTCGGGGCTGCCGCACATCGGCACCTTTGGCGAAGTGGCGCGCACCACCATGGTGCGCCGCGCCTTTGAAAGCCTGGCGCCGGGGGTCAAGACCCGGCTGATTGCCTTTTCCGACGACATGGATGGCCTGCGCAAGGTGCCCGACGGCATCCCCAACCCCGAATTGTTGCGCGCCAACCTCGGCAAGCCGCTGACGGTGGTGCCCGATCCCTTCGGCACCCACCCGAGCTTCGGCCAGCACAACAATGCCCGGCTCCAGGCCTTTCTCGATGGCTTCGGCTTCGAATATGAATTCCTGTCGTCGACCGATTGCTACAAGTCGGGCATGTTCGACGCGACGCTGCTGCAGATCCTCGAAAATTATGACGCGGTCATCAACGTCATCCTGCCGACGCTCGGCCCCGAGCGCCGTGCGACCTACTCGCCCTTCCTGCCGGTCGATCCGGTTTCGGGCATCGTCCTTCAGGTGCCGATCGTCGCCCGCGATGTCGCTGCCGGCACGGTCACCTATCTTCGGCCCGAAACCAACGAAAGCGTCACTGTTCCGGTCACCGGCGGCGCCTGCAAGCTGCAATGGAAGGTCGATTGGGCGATGCGCTGGGTCGCGCTGGGCGTCGATTATGAAATGGCCGGCAAGGACCTCATCGATTCAGTCATGCTATCGGGCCGCATCGCCCGGGTGCTCGGCGCGCGGCCGCCGGAAGGCTTCAACTATGAACTCTTCCTCGATGCCGAAGGGACAAAGATTTCCAAGTCGAAGGGCAATGGCCTGACGATCGAGGAATGGCTCGATTATGGCCCGCCCGAGAGTCTTGCGCTCTACATGTTCCAGAGCCCGCGCAAGGCGAAGCGGCTGCACTTCGATGTCATCCCGCGCGCCATCGACGAATATGCCGATTTCCTCGGGCGCTACCCCGAACAGCCGATCGAACAGCAGCTCGGCAACCCGGTACACCATATCCACGAAGGCGCGCCGCCAGCGGCCGACTTGCCGGTCAGCTTCTCGCTGCTGCTCAACCTCGCGTCAGTGGCGGCGACCGACGACCCGGAAAAGCTTTGGGCCTATGTGGCGCGGCAAGCCCCCGGCACCAGCCCGGCGAGCCACCCGCTGCTCGACCGGCTGGTTCGCCACGCGGCGCGCTATGCCCGGGATTTCGTCATCCCGGGCCTCAGGCGCCGCGCCCCCGACGGGCGCGAAGTCGCGGCGCTGCGCGATCTCGATGCCCGGCTGGCTGCGGCCGGCGCTGGCGCCGAGGCGGAAGCCTATCAGTTCGAAGTTTATGAAGCCGGCAAGGCCGCGGGCTTCGAGAATCTTCGCGACTGGTTCAAGGCGCTTTACGAGACGCTCATCGGAAGTTCACAAGGGCCGCGTATGGGGTCATTCATCGCGCTCTATGGCCTGGCCGAAACCCGGGGGCTGATTGCGGGCGCGCTGGCGATGACGGAGACCCCATGATCAAGACCCGGCCGATGAAAACCCTGCTGACCGCACTGCTGGTCACGCTTGCCACGCCGGCGCTCGCCGATGCGGTAACGGCGTTCCACGATGGCAAATGGGCTATGGTGGTCCGGGACGGCCGCGCCGAAGCCACCCCGGCGAGCCTCGTGCTGTCGGGCCGCGCCCAGCTGGTCCAGGCGGCGTATCTGACCCGCGACAAAACCCAAGCGCTTGCCCTCATCGCCAGCGCCGAAGCCGATTTCGACAAGGCGCTGCTGAAGGCGCCGGGCAATGCCGATGCGCTGTTTCAAAAGGCGGTGGCGACGGGCTATCGCGCCAAGCTGACCAAATCCCCCGGTCTCGGCAAGGAATCGCGCAAGGGCTTCGAAGCCTGGCGCGCCGCCCACCCCGAAAGCCCGCTCGGCTGGGGCGCGGTGGCCGGCTGGCATGGCGGCGCCGTGGCGACGCTGGGCGGCTTCATGGCGTCGACGGTGCTCGGTGCCAAGGCCAGCGAAGTTGATGCCGGCTTTGCCCGGGCGCTCAAACTCGATCCGACCAACCCGGTCAACCGCGTCTTCTACGCCCAAACACTGCTCGACCTCGACAAGGGCAATGCGGCGAAGGCGGCGCAACTGCTGCAGGGCGTGGCGCAATTGCCGGCAGTCGATGCCTATGAGGCGCTGCTGCGCGCCCAGGGCGTACAGATGGCGGCGGCGTTGAAGGCGGGGGATGCCAAGGCGGCGCAGGCGGTGTCGCGGCGTCTCGCTGCCTTCGGCACCTTCGGCTGACCCCTTACCTCTCCCCGCGCGGGAGAGGTCGACTCGGCGCAGCCGAGCGGGTGAGGGGGACCTCTCTACGCCAACACCGCGGGCTCGACCCGGGGGTCCCGCTTCTCGGCGACGGCGCCAAGACCCAGAATGGCAACCGCTGCTTTCACCTTGCCCCGCCGGGGAGAGGTCGAAAGACGCCGAAGCCAGTCCGGGAGAGGGACCTTCGCGGCGAAAAACAAACCGCTCTCCCGGCTCGGCTGCGCCGGGTCCTTGCCTCCCCCGGCGGGGGGAGGTGACGGTCAAAAGCGGCCGGCGCTCCTGCAAAATCATTACCAGCCATTAAGAAAGACACGATAGTCACGCCAAACGCCGTTTTTTTGCCGTGAAGATATATCTTCGTTTCCAGCCTCAGGTGATGCTGACGATGTCAAAGAGCGAAACGCTCATCTAGATAACCAAATAGGTGATAAAAATCAAGGCTGCTGGCCGCCCCCAGCTGTCACCCCGGGCTTGACCCGGGGCCCAGCTTTTTCTGGTGTTGGTGTGAGGGCATTGCACGGACGCTGGGCGAGACCTGAGAGCAATCACATAAAGAAGTAGAAATAGACGATGGTCTGCCTCCGTCTCATCCCTTCGGTTCGTCCGATGGGACGACCAGAGCCGTCGTATAACCTGTCACCGTCTAAGCGACCGATTTGACGACCTGATCCGTCATAAAACCTATCGCCATCAACGCGGCCTATTGGACGACCAGATCCATCGTAGATGCGATCGCCATCAATTCGTCCAATCGGTCTTCCCGATCCGTCGTAAATGCGATCCCCGTCAATTCTACCAGTCGGTCGCCCAGAGCCATCATAGACGCGGTCACCGTTAATTTTTCCGATGCCGCGACCAGATCCGTCAAACATTGCCTGGGCAAATGCGATATTCGCGGAAAGCAATGCGCTAAACAGCAATCCTGTAAACACGGCTCGCTTCATTTCCCAGTTCCCTTTGTGATTGAGCGTTAAGGTACCACCGAATATCTAGGCGGCCTAATAAGGCCAAGGATCAGTTCGGCTCTGCTCAGAACCTATTTAATGAGGTTTCGCGGGGAAGTTCGCTTTCGCCATCCGAGCCTGAGCATTTTTCAGACCCATCTGAGCCCGCGCCACCTTTTCCTGCTTCTTCAACGAAGCAGCCTGATCAGCCAGCGATTTGACCCTTGCCTGTGCAGGTGTCTGTGGCTTGATCGCCGCTCGGAGCACGCAATTGCCCTGAATGACCGTAGTTGGGCCGGAAGCAGGCATTCTGTCCCGCTCGCCAATATCACCAAGAAAAACTTAGTCCCGGGTCAAGCGCGGGATGACGGGAAGAAAAGGCAGCGAGAAAAGATAAGCGAGCAAGGGGCTTGGGCAAAGCCCAAGCTGACGTCAGACGGGTTCGGTCGGCTTTAGGCCGACCGCCCCGCTGGCCGGTCTTGCGCGAGTCGGCGCGCAGCTACGCTGCGCGCTGCCGCGCTGCAATCCAATCATCCACCTTCTTCTCCAGCACCGCCATCGGTAGCGCCCCCGTCATCAACACCTGGGCATGAAACCCCTTGATATCGAACTTCGGCCCCAAGGCCTTTTCCGCCTTCGCCCGCAGCCGCGAAATCGTCAGCTGGCCGACCTTGTAGGCGAGCGCCTGCGACGGGATGGCAATGTAGCGTTCCACCTCAGCGGTGGCGTCGGTCTTGCCCATGGCGCTGTGGTCGAGCATGTATTTGATCGACTGGTCGCGGGTCCAACCCTTTGAATGTAGGCCGGTATCAACGACCAGC
>JBMOFG010000009.1:0-15076 GCA_049314415.1 Polymorphobacter sp. | reverse complement strand
CAATACGCCGGAGCCATTTGGCAGATTTCCAAAAATAGTAACGCGGAATAATCATGCGTACCGGGCCGCCATGCTCACGCGAGATCGACGTACCGTCATGGCTGTACGCAAGCAGACAATCCGCCTCGGCGAAATGCTCAAGGCGCAGGTTCGTGGTGTAACCATCGTAACCATGCAGAATGACATGATTGGCATGGGGAAGCGGTTGAACAACCGAAAGCAGATGCTGCGCCGATACGCCCCGCCAATGATTGTCATATCGTGACCATTGCGTGACGCAGTGGATATCGGAAACGTCTTCGAACACCGGCTGAGCGCATAACTCGTCCCAGTCCCAGATAATCGGGTTGACGACGGCGCCATCGACCGTCAGCCGCCAGCCAATGCGCGGCAGATCGGGCTGGATCCCAAGGTCGAGTACCGGCCAGTTTGTCACCAGCCGCTGGCCGGGTGGCAGGCGCCGGGCATGGGCTGCATCGGAGCTTCCGCTAAGCAGACGACCGGCACGAGCCCAGGCTTGTTTGGCAGCGATCAGCTTTTCCTTGAACCCGCTGTCGCCCGCCATCACCCGCGCTCCCGCATTATGCGCGCTGCATCGCGTTTCCAGTCGCGGGTTTTTTCAGTTTCCCGCTTGTCGTGCAGTTGCTTTCCCTTGCCGAGCGCGAGTTCAACCTTGGCGCGACCACGATCGTTGAAATATATCGACAACGGCACCAGCGTCATCCCCTGTCTGGCAACGGCGGCACCCATCTTGTTGATTTGACGCTCGTGGAGCAACAATTTTCGGGGCCGTTTCGGTTCATGGTTGAAGCGATTGCCATGGCTGAATTCGGGTATGTTGGCGTTGACCAGCCAGACCTGGCCATCCTTCACTTCGGCATAGGCTTCGGCAATACTGCCTTCGCCGCCGCGCAGCGCCTTGACCTCGGTACCGGCCAGCGCGATGCCAGCTTCCACGACATCCTCGATATAATATTCGTAGCGCGCGCGCCGGTTCTCAGCGACGGTCTTGACCTTGACGGTTTCGTGGCGGGGCCGAGCCATCAGCAATGGCCCCTTTCTGAAAACATTGCCATCAGACGAGTCCGGCGTGCGCCAGCCCGTCATCCACTGCGGCTTTGGATGCCGCCGAGGGCTCGACGATCGGCAGGCGCACATCGGGCGCCATCAGGCCGAGCCGGGCAAGCGCATATTTTGTCGGACCGGGCGAAGCATCGCTGAACAGCGCTGCATGAAGCGGATAAAGCCTGTCGGTGATCGCCAGCGCGGCGCGGAAGTCGCCGACAAGTGTCGCGGCCTGCAACTGCGCGCACAGGCGCGGCGCGACATTGGCAGTCACCGAGATCGCCCCTACCCCGCCCATCGCATTGAAACCCAACGCCATGTCGTCATTGCCCGACAACTGGATGAAATCGGCGCCGCAAGCCTCGCGCTGCGCCGACACGCGCGCCAGATTGCCGGTTGCATCCTTCACGCCGATGATATTGGACAATTTCGCCAGTTCCGCCATGGTTTCGGTGCTCATGTCGGCGACCGAGCGGCCGGGGATATTGTAGATGATGATCGGTAGCGCTGAATGTTCCGTCAACGCCGTAAAATGCGCGATAAGCCCGCGCTGTGACGGCTTGTTGTAATAGGGCACCACAATCAGCGCGGCATCGGCGCCGACCTTTTCGGCATGCGCCATATGGGCGATGGCGGTGGCGGTATCGTTCGATCCACAGCCGGCGATCACCGGCACGCGGCCGGCGGCGACCTTTACCGTTCGGGTGATGACATCATAATGTTCGGCATGGCTGAGCGTGGGCGATTCACCGGTGGTGCCGCACGGCACCAACCCCGTCGAGCCTTCGGCGATCTGCCATTCGACAAAGGTGGCAAAAGCGTCGAAATCGACGGCGCCAGCCTTGAAAGGCGTAACCAGCGCCGGAATCGAACCCTGAATTGCAAGCTGCGTCACGTTACCCGTCCTTGTCATCCCGCCCGCGGCGGCCGGTCGCCGGGCATTTGTCGCTCTTCACCCGGGCGCTGCAACCGCCTATGCCTTGGCGGGTTATCGTCAGATGAGTGTGATATGGAGCGCGTAACCCAGATGTCCAGCAAAGTCTTGTTGCTGGTGCTTGCCTTGGCCAACAGTGCTCCGGCCCCGGCGCAGATCGACGCTGCGACCCGCAGCCTCTATGTCGCCAGGCTCGCCGAAAATGCCGCCAGCCGTTTCGACGGCATGGCCGGATCGCCGCTGGTTGGCGTTGCCAGCGTCCCGGCGCTAGACACCGTCGTCACATGGGATCGGCTGCGCCGCGACAGCTACACCGTCTCCAAAGGTGCGCGCTTCGCCGAATATGCGCAATTCTTGCGCGACAACCCCGATTGGCCACAAGCCACGACCATGCGCCGGCTTGCCGAGAAGCTGATCGATGAAAGCGTCACCGCGCCGGAGCGCATCGCTTACTTCAATCAACTGCCACCGCTGTCGGCGCTGGCCAAATTGCGGCTCGCCGAAGCGCAATTATCGCTCGGCAAGGCGGATGATGCGCGGGCGTCGGCGCGCGATGCCTGGGATTCGGCTGGGCTCGACACTGTCGCCGAACAGCAGTTGCTGACGCTCTTCGAAAAGGATCTGCGGCCGGAAGATCATCTGTCGCGCGCCGACCGGCTGCTCTGGTCGAACCAGACCAGCGCAGCGGCACGGCTGCTGCCACGTATCGACATGGACCGGCGGCTGTGGCTCCTGGCGCGCATGGCGTTGCGCGCCAATTCGCCCGATGCCACCAAACGCCTTGCCGGGGTGCCCCCACAATTGCGCAACGATCCGGGGCTTATCCTCGATCGCGCCGCGTGGCTGCGCCGCCGAGGATTAAACGCCGAGGCCCAGACCCTGCTCGCGAACGCCAGCCCGGCGCCCGGGCCGATCGTCGACAGCGAAAACTGGCTGAAGGTGCGGCTGGAGTTTGCGCGGGCAGCGTGGCGCGCCGGGGATTTCGACACGGCTTATCGGATCGCATCGCGCCACGGCGCGCTCGCGGGTGGCGCACCGATCGCCAACCGCAGCCTTGGCGAACGCCAGCAACTAATCGACAGCGAATGGTTGGCGGGCTGGCTGGCGCTGCGCAAGCTCGGCCGCGCCGGCGAGGCCATCGTGCATTTCCGCAACGTCCGTGCCGCGGCGCGCACGCCACTCAGCCAGACCCGCGGCGATTACTGGATCGGCCGCGCTGCCGAAGCTGCCGGCCAGGGCACGGTGGCGCGTGCGGCCTATGAAGCCGCCGCTATTCATTTCGATTATTTCTATGGTCAATTGGCCGCCGAACGGCTCGGTAAGGCGCTAGCCGTCAAACGCACCGAACCTGCTGCCGTCAGCGCCGACATGGCGAGCACCTTCCGCGCCGATCCGCTGGTGCGCGCCAGCTTCGCGCTCGGCGATCTCGGCGACCGGCGGCGCCAAGGCCTGTTTGTGCGCACCCTCGCCGAACGCGCCGTGACTTCACATGACCAGGCGCTCGTTGCTGGACTGGTCAAGCCCATGCGCCGCCCCGACCTCGGCGTGCTGCTCGGCAAGGCAGCGCGCAACGATGGCGAACTGGCGCTGCTCGACACGGCCTTCCCGATGCTCGACCTGCCTGCCAGCCTCGAAGACAGCTGGACGATGATCCATGCGATCGCCCGGCAAGAAAGCCAGTTCGACCAGACCATTGCCTCCAGCGCCAATGCGCAGGGGCTGATGCAATTGCTGCCAACAACCGCCGCCGAACAGGCTGGGAAGATCGGCATGGCCGCTTCGACAGCGCGCCTCACCGAGGATCCGATCTACAATGTGACGCTGGGTGCGGCGTTTTTCCGGCGGCTGCGTGACAATTTTGGTGGCAGCCATGTGCTGGCGGTCGCTGCCTATAATGCCGGGCCTGGCAATGTCCGCAAATTCCTCGCCGCAAACGGCGACCCGCGACAGCCGGGCATGGACATGATCGACTGGATCGAGGCTATTCCGTTCTCGGAGACAAAAAACTATGTCCAGCGCGTGCTGGAAAATGCCGTGGTTTATGATCTGCTCCACCCTGAAACGGCGATGATGCCAAAAACCAACCGCCTGTCTGCCTATCTTGGCAAAGCCTCTCCGGGTTGACCTCGCCTTCCCGAGGCGCGCGGCAGTTCTGTGTCGCGTTGTTGCACCAATGCGCGCGCGCCGTTAACAGCGGCTCATGACCGCAACCGCCCCCGCCGCCCCTGCGCCTTTGCCGATATCGGTTTCCGATGTCGAGATGGCAGCACGGGCGATTGCTGGCGCCGTGGTGCGGACACCTTGCCTGCGCAGCCAGACCCTGTCGGAGCTAACCGGCGCCGATGTCTGGCTGAAGTTCGAAAATCTCCAATTTACCGCCGCTTACAAGGAACGCGGCGCGCTCAACAAGCTGCTCAGCCTCACGCCGGAAGAACGCCGGCGCGGCGTGATTGCCGCCTCGGCCGGCAACCATGCGCAGGGTCTTGCTTATGGCGCAAAGCGGCTCAACATTCCCGCCACCATTGTCATGCCCAAGTTCACACCGGTCGTGAAGGTGCAGCAGACCGAGGGCCATGGCGCCCATGTCGTGCTGTTTGGCGAAAAGTTCGAGGAAGCCGCGGCGCATGCCCATGAACTGGCGGCAAAACGCGGTTTTGTCTTCGTGCATCCCTTCGACGACCCTATGGTCATGGCTGGGCAAGGCACCGTCGGGCTCGAAATGCTCGACGACGTGCCCGATCTGGAGACATTGGTCGTTCCCATCGGCGGCGGCGGGCTGATTTCAGGCATTGCCACGGTCGCCAAGGCGCGCAACCCGGCCATCGAGATCATCGGCGTCCAGGCAGAACTCTATCCGTCGATGTATGCACTTCTGAAGGATGAAAGCTCGGTCTGCGATGGTGACACACTTGCCGAGGGTATTGCCGTTAAGACGCCGGGCAAGCTGACTTCGCAGGTCGTACGTGCGCTTGTCGATGATATCGTGCTCGTCGGTGAACGCGACCTCGAACGCGGTGTCGCGATGCTGCTCAACATCGAAAAGACCGTTGTCGAAGGCGCCGGCGCTGCCGGTTTGGCCGCCCTCCTCGCCCATCCGCGGCGTTTTCGCGGGCAGAAGGTCGGGCTTGTGCTGTGCGGTGGCAACATCGACACACGGCTGCTCGCCAATGTCCTGCTGCGCGAACTGGCGCGCTCGGGTCGGCTGGCACGGCTGCGCATCCGGCTCAAGGACCGGCCGGGGCAGTTGTTTGAAGTGGCACGTATATTTGACCAGCAGCAGGTCAACATCCTTGAAGTCTACCACCAGCGCGTCTTCACGAGCCTGCCCGCCAAGGGGCTGATCGCCGAGATCGAATGCGAAACCCGCGATGCCGATCATTTGCAGCGCCTGCTCGAAGCCCTGCGGGCGGCAGCCTATGAAGTGCGGATGGTCGAAGCCGATTGACCCGCAAGTGTGACGGTTGATCGCAATTAACCGTCAATTGCCCTATGGCCATCGCCTGCTTTGCCGCATTAGACTGAAATTCAGGCCAATGTCCGCGAAGGGAGCTTTGTGACCTACCAGAGCTTTCGCTTTCCGCGCTTCTTTGTCACGGCTCCGGCCCCGTGCCCTTATGTACCCGGCCGCACCGAACGCAAGGTGTTTGCCGAACTCAAGGGCGCCAGCGCTGTGGAAATGAGCGAGGCGCTCGGGCGCATCGGTTTTCGTCGCAGTCAGAATGTTGTCTATCGCCCGAGCTGCGATTTCTGCCAAGCCTGTGTCTCAGTACGGGTCATGGCACCGATGTTCGCGCCGACGACAAGCCAGAAAAAGTTGTTGCGGCGCCATGCCGATCTCGAGGTCTCGGCGTGCGAACCCTGGGCGACCGCCGAACAATGGTCGCTGTTGCGCCGCTACCTCACCGTGCGCCACCCTCAGGGCGGCATGGCGGCGATGGATGCGCATGATTATGCTGACATGGTCGAGCAGACGCCGGTCGATACCGTGGTCGTCGAATATCGCGAACCCTCAAGCGATGGACTGCCCGGCAAGCTGGTCGGGTGCTGCCTGACCGACAAGCAGTCGGATGGCCTGTCGATGATCTACAGTTTCTACGACCCCGACAGCGTGACCCGGCGCGGGCTGGGCAGCTTCATCATCCTCGATCACATCATGCGCGCCGGCGACGCCGGGCTGCCCTATGTATATCTCGGCTATTGGATCGATGATTGCGACCGCATGGCCTACAAGAAAAGTTATCGGCCCGCCGAAGCGTTGATCTCCGGCATTTGGAAACGGATGGAATAGTGCCGCCTATGCCAGGCCGCGCGCCATCAGGTCCGCCGTTGAAACATCGAACCCCGCGTCATCGCCCGCCAGCACCGCGGCCGCCATTTCTTTGCCGAGTTCAACCCCCATCTGGTCAAAAGGATTTATCTCCATCGCCACCGCCGCCACGAAGATGCGGTGTTCGTAAAAGGCCAGAAGCGCCCCTAGCGTCGCCGCATCGAGCCGGTCGAGCAACACCGTGGCCGACGGGCGATTGCCCGGAAAGGTCTTGGCGGCTGCCAGCGCCATGTCGCCGTTGCAAATCTCGAGCGCCTCGGGATAGCTGCGCCCGCGCATCAACGCGGCGCCCTGGGCAAAGCAATTGGCAAGCAGCTGACGGTGATGGGTCGGCGGCAAGGCATTGCCGGGCGTTTTCACCGCGACAAACTCGACCGGGCCGACCACCGTACCCTGGTGAAGCAACTGGAAAACCGCATGCTGAGCATCGGTACCGGTGCCGCCCCAAGTGACCGCCGCAGTCGGGCCGCTGACGGGGTTGCCATCGCGAGTGACACGCTTGCCATTGCTTTCCATCTCCAACTGCTGGAGGAACGCTGGCAATAGACGCAGGCGTTCGTCATAGGCAAAGACGCCGCGCACCGCCTGGTGCTGAAAGCGCGCCGCCCAGACATCGCACAAACCGGCAAGCAGCGGCACGTTCGCTGCCGCCGGAGCGTCACGGAAATGCATATCCATCGCGGCAGCGCCGACATGAAGCGCTTCCCACACCGGCCAGCCACAGCGCAAGGCCAGCGGCAGGCCAACGGCTGACCAGAGCGAATAGCGCCCGCCCACGGTCTCGGCAAAGGGCAGCACTGCAGCGGCGCCCCAAGCCTGCGCCTTGGCCGGGGCGGCAGTCACGGCGATGCAGCAAGCGCGCGGATCGGCGACCCCGGCCGCCGCCAGCCAGGCCAATGCCGTGTCGGCATTAGTCATCGTCTCGGTTGTGCCAAAGGTTTTCGATACGATGATGATGCGCGTGCGCTTCGGGTCGCACGCTGCCAGCGCCCGGGCCAGAGCCTCGCCGTCGATATTGGCGACAATATGGATTGCAGGGCCGTCACCGTCGCGCCCCAGCGCATCGACAAGCAACGCTGGGCCCAGCGCTGATCCGCCGATACCGATGTGAATGATATCGCTGATATCCTCGCTGCGAAGCGTCTCGACCATGGCACGAAGGGCGCCCTGCCCGGCGGCGGCGGCGGCATTGTCGGCGGCATTGCCCATGCCGCGCTCGGCTACATGGGTGGCGGGGCGGTGCTCGCTGGGGTTGACGACCGCGCCGTCGAACAGCTTTGTCCGCCAGCCGGCGACCCCGGCGTCGATGGCAAGATCGTGCAGCGCCGCGAGCGCGTCCGCACTCACCGACAATTTTGCAAAATCGAAATGCACCCCCTCCACATCGAAACTGAGCGCCGCAAGCCGGCCGGGTTCGGCTTCGAACAGGCTGGCGATGGGCGGAAGGGAGGCAGCAAGCGCCATCAGGCGAGCATCGATAGTCATCATACTATCCTGCCGCAAAGCTGTGACGGACGAAAGTCAAGATGTGCCAGCATGCCGCAAATACACTCGACGGTACACGGTACGGCGTCCGAATGCAGTTGATGCTTGACCGCGCGCCCGACCCGCGTCACGCCGCATCCGGCATGACAATATCCCTTCCAGTCGACCCTGACGCTCGCACCGCGTATCTTGCGCGGGCGACGACACAAAAAGCCGCACTCGGCAAGGTCGTGCGGCTGGTGGGAACGGCGACATTGCTGGCGATCGGGCTGCGCGCGCTGGTCTATGAACCCTTCAGCATCCCGTCGCCGTCGATGCTGCCGCGCCTGCTGGTCGGCGATTATCTGTTCGTGGCGAAATGGCCTTACGGCTATGGGCGCTACTCCTTCCCGTTCGGCCTGCCCTTTTTCCAAGGCCGCATCATTGCAGCCCTGCCGGCGCGCGGCGATATCGTCGTCTTCAAGACACCGCGCGACAATCGCACCGACTTCATCAAGCGCGTTATCGGTCTGCCCGGTGACCGCGTCGCCATGCAGGACGGCGTCGTCATCCTCAATGGCCAACCGATCAGCAAGCAGCGCCGCGCCGATTTCATCATAGCGCCAGAAGGCGAAGGCTGTGTTTCCGGGCCGGGTCGCCCCGATTTTCGCACGCGCGATGGCGCGGGCCGCATCATCTGCCGTTACCCGGCTTTCATTGAAACACTCGATACCGGCAAAAGCTATGCCGTTATCGACCAGATACCCGGAGATGTTCACGACACCACCGAAATGGTCACCGTGCCTGCCGGGCATGTATATGTGCTCGGCGACAATCGCGACGACAGTGCCGACAGCCGTTTTTCATTGGCCGAGGGCGGCGTCGGTCTCGTGCCGATTCGCAATGTCGTTGGGCGCGCCGACCGCATCTTCTTTTCGCTTGCGCCCTCGGCACGGCTGTCGCGGCCTGGCAGCTGGGGTCCGGCCCTGCGTTCCGGTCGCATCGGGACGCGTTTGTGACACCAAGCGACGCCGATCTGGCCATCTGGGCGCGCCAAAAACTCGGGCATAACTTTGCCGATATCCGGCTGGTACGCCGAGCCTTGACGCATAGCAGTTCAGCGCAGGGCGCCAACAGCTATCAGCGGCTCGAATTTTTGGGGGATCGGGTGCTCGGTTGCGCCGTAGCAACATGGCTGTTTGCCGACCATGATGAACCAGAAGGCAAGTTGACGACGCGGCTGCACGCGCTGGTCGAAGGGCCGGCCAATGCCGAAGTGGCGCGCGCGCTGGGCATCCCCGAACAGATCATTATGGAGAACAGCGCCCGCGCCAAGGGCCTGCACCATTCCGACAATGTGCTCGGCGATGTCGCCGAAGCGCTGGTCGCAGCGCTTTACCTCGATGCAGGTTGGGCCGCGGCCGAAGCCTTTGTGCGGCGCGAATGGGCGCGGCTGCTCGAACGCGGACCACGGCTGCTCGCTGATCCCAAGTCGCGGTTACAGGAATGGGCGCTGAAGCGCCGCGCCGGCATGCCAGTCTATGCCGTTATCGACCGGCAAGGGCCCGACCATGCGCCGCGCTTCACCATCGAAGTGCTGGTGCGGGGCGAGGAACCGGCGCGCGGCGAGGGCGCCAACAAGCAGGAAGCCGAAAAGGCGGCCGCTACAAATCTATTGAGCAAACTGCTCGCAAAGGCACCAAAATGACCGAAGACACCCCCCGGAGCTGTGGTTCCGTCGCTATCGTCGGCGCCCCCAACGCCGGGAAATCGACCCTAGTCAACGCGCTGGTTGGTCAAAAGGTCGCCATTGTTTCGGCCAAGGTACAAACCACGCGAACCCGGCTGATCGGTATCGCCATCGACGGGCTAGCGCAATTGTTGCTCATCGATACCCCAGGCATCTTTGCACCGCGCCGCCGGCTCGATCGGGCGATGGTGCGCGCAGCCTGGGAGGGGGCGGAGGGGGCCGACCTGATCGCTTTTGTCGTCGATGCCAAGACCGGCTTTCGTGAAGATGCGACCGCGATCCTCGAAAGCCTGGCCAACCGGCCGGAACCGAAACTGCTGGTTCTCAACAAAGTCGATATCACTGCCAAGACACGGCTGCTCGAACTCGCTGCCCATGCCAATGCCTTTGCCGCCTTTGACGACACTTGGTTCGTATCGGCGGGAAGCGGCGATGGCATTGCCGAATTCAAGACCGCCCTGGCGGCCCGGATGCCGCCGGGGCCGTGGCATTTTCCCGAAGACCAGCTAACCGACGCCACCACCCGGCTGATGGCAGCCGAGATCACACGCGAGCAGCTCTACCACCAGCTCCACGCCGAGCTGCCCTATGCCAGCGCAGTAGAAACCGAAAAATGGGAAGAACGGCGCGACGGCAGCATAGCCATCCACCAACAGATACTGGTGGAACGCGACACCCAGCGCGCCATCGTGCTCGGCAAGGGCGGCCAACGACTGAAGGAAATCGGTAGCCTCGCCCGGGCCGGGATCGCCGAACTCACAGGCAAGAAGGTGCACCTGTTTCTGCACGTCAAGGTTAAGGACGATTGGACGGAAGATCGCGCCGTCTACCGCGATTCGGGCCTTGACTGGGTTGATTGAAACCGGGCTCCGCCGCGGCGAAGCCGAAGCCGGGGAATATACCCGCAGGGCGCCGGGGGATGCCAGCCGTGGCATCGTCACTGCACGATGGGCCCATGCAGCAGGGACCGGCTCAAAGCCGGCCACAGAGGCCGCGACAGCAGAGTACGCAACGCCACGGGATGGCAGTCGCTTTACCCTGCCGGTGACACTAGGATGACGAGCGTGCACTTCACCTCGCCAGCCCTTGTTTGCGCACTGCTGCCCCATGGCGAACATGGCGCCGTCGTGCGCTTCCTGACCCCCGAACATGGCCTTGTCGCCGGCTATGTCCGCGGCGCACGATCGCGGCGGCTGCGGCCGGCGCTGCTGCCTGGCAATGGCGTCGAGCTGCGGCTCGATGCCCGCACCGAAAGCCAGTTGGCTGCTGCGACAGTAGAACTGACGGCGGCACGGGCAGCGCTCGCCACCAGCGGCATTACGCTGGCAGCGCTTGACTGGCTGACCGCGCTGACCGCAACTGCGCTGACGGAAGGCGTTCCCTACCCGTCGCTTTACACCGCCCTTGATGCGCTGTCCGCCGGCATTGCCGCTGGCGCCGGCCCTTTGCCGCTCGGCGAAGGCATTGTCCGTTACGAACACCGCCTCCTTGCCGAAATGGGTTTCGGGCTTGATCTCGGAAGTTGCGCCGCCACTGGCGCCACAACCGATCTCGCTTATGTTTCGCCCAAATCGGCGCAGGCGGTATCGCGCAGTGCCGGCCTGCCGTGGTCAGCGCGCCTGCTGCCCCTGCCCGGCTTCCTGATCGACGATACGCCCGCCGATCCTGCTGCTATCCGTGACGGGCTGAAACTGACCGGCTGGTTTCTGCGCCGCGACGTGCTCGGTGGCCGCGACATCTGGGCGGCGCGTGACCGATTCACGACACGTCTGCCGGCAGCGTGATCCGGCATTGCTGGACGCGCGCGCGCCCCCGCGCTATCCCGCAGCATGGCCAAGATAACCGTTGAACCGCCCGAAACCGACCGCATTCTCGATACGCCCTTCGATATCGCGCTGGGTGATCGCTACCTCGTCTATGCGCTGTCGACCATTACGGCGCGCTCGCTGCCCGACCTGCGCGACGGGTTGAAGCCCGTTCACCGCCGCCTGCTGTGGGCGATGCGCCTGCTCAAGCTCGATCCAAGCCAGGGCTATAAAAAATGCGCCCGCGTCGTCGGCGACGTCATCGGCAAATATCACCCGCACGGCGACCAGTCGGTTTATGATGCGCTCGTCCGCCTCGCGCAGGATTTCGCGCTGCGCTATCCGCTCGTCGATGGCCAGGGCAATTTCGGCAATATCGACGGCGATAATGCCGCTGCCATGCGCTACACTGAAGCCCGGCTGACCGCCGCTGCATCCGAACTAATGGATGGGCTCGACGAAGCCAGTGTCGCCTTTCGGACCACCTATAATGGCGAGGAGGAAGAGCCCGAGGTTTTCCCCGGCCTGTTCCCCAATCTCCTCGCCAACGGTTCGTCGGGCATCGCCGTCGGCATGGCGACGAGCATTCCGCCGCACAATACCGCCGAAATCCTCGATGCCGCCATGGCGCTGCTCGCCGATGCCGATCTGCCCGATGCGGCGTTGATGCAATGGGTCAAGGGCCCGGATTTCCCCACCGGCGGGGTGTGCGTCGAACCCGCCGCCAGCATCGCCGAAAGCTATTTGACCGGGCGCGGCAGCTTCCGGCTGCGGGCGCGCTGGCGCAAGGAGGATCTGGGGCAAGGCACCTGGCGGATCATCATCGAGGAAATCCCCTATCAGGTCGTCAAGGGCAAGCTGATCGAAGCCCTCGCCGAGCTGGTCACCGAGAAAAAGCTGCCGATCCTGGGCGATATCGACGATGAATCCGATGCGCAGATCCGCATCATCATCGAGCCGCGCTCGCGCAACATCGATCCCGATGTGCTGATGGAAAGCCTGTTCAAGCTGACCGATCTCGAGGTGCGCGCCTCGCTCAACATGAACGTTCTCGATCATGGCCGGCCGGGCGTATTGTCGCTGAAGCAGGTCATCGCCAAATGGCTGGTCCACCAGCGCGAGGTGCTGATCGCGCGCTCGCAGTACCGGCTCGACAAGATCGACGCCCGGCTCGAAATCCTCGGCGGGCTGCTCATCGCCTATCTCAACCTCGACGAAGTCATCCGCATCATCCGCGAGGAAGATGATGCCAAGGCCAGCCTGATCGCCACGTTCGCGCTGACCGCGACCCAGGCCGAAGCCATCCTCAACATGCGGCTGCGCAGTCTGCGCAAGCTTGAGGAAATGGAGATCACCAAGGAAAACAAGGCGCTCACCGCCGAAGGCCGGGGCCTGCGCGCGCTCATCGATTCGCCCGTGCAACAGACCGAGCGGCTGGCGCGCGATCTCGCGGCGCTGCGCCAGCTCTATGGCCCCGATACCGTTCTCGGCCGGCGCCGCACGACGATCACCACGGCGCCGAACGTCAAGCTGCTCAGCATCGAAGACATGATGGACAAGGAACCGCTGACCATCATCACCAGCGCCAAGGGCTGGGTGCGCGCGCTGAAGGGCCATGCCGCCCCTTCGGTGGGCGATGCGGTCAAGTTCAAGGAAGGCGATGGCCCGGGCTTTGCCTTCCACGCCCATACCACCGACAAGATCATCGTCGCCGCCTCCGATGGCCGCTTCTACACGCTGGGTGCCGACAAATTGCCCGGCGGGCGCGGCTTTGGCGAACCGCTGCGGTTGATGATCGACCTTGGCGAAGGCGTCGATATCGTCCTGATGATGGCGTGGCGCGCCGAAACGAAATTGCTCGTTGCCGCCAGCGATGGCCGTGGTTTCATTGTCGAAAGCGCCGATATCCTCGCCGAAACGAGGAAGGGCCGCCAGGTGCTCAACCCCAAGGAGAAAGCGAAGCTGGCGATCGTCCGCGTCGTGGCGCCGGGGGAAGACATGGTCGCGTTCATCGGCGAGAACCGCAAATTGCTCGTCTTCGGGATCGACGAACTGCCGGTGATGGCGCGCGGCCAGGGGGTCGCCTTGCAGAAATACAAGGATGGCGGCCTGTCCGATGCGCGCGGTTTCGTGATGGCCGAAGGGCTCAGCTGGGCGATGGGCGGCGCCAGTGCGCGCACTCGCACCGAAAGCGACCTGTCGTTCTGGAAGGGCGCGCGCGGCAGCGCCGGGCGCCTGCCGCCGACCGGCTTCCCCCGCGACAACAGGTTCGGCTGATGCGGCTCGCCAAGGCGGGGGCGGCACGCTAGGTTGGATATATGACAACGCTGCTTCCGATCCTCGGCCTCAACGCCATTCTCATCGCCTGGATCATCTGGATGGTGGTCAAGGATCCCGCCAATGTCTGGCGTGGCAAGCCGCGATACCACAAGGAAAAGAAGAAACTGCGCCGGCCGCGCTTGCCCGGCGAAAAGGGCTGACGCCGTGACGATCGTCGCGATCCTGTTGCTCGCGGCGGCGCTTTTCATCCTTGTCGGCCGCTGGCGCCGCGCGGCACCGGGGTCGGCGCGCACGGTCGATGCGGATCGGCGCCGTGACGATGGCATCATGATCCTGCCCCTCGATGTGCCGAATGCCGGCGATGGTCTCACCCCCGGTGACGATGCTTTCACCCCGGGCGGCGGCGATTTCGGCGGAGCCGGCAGCAGCGGGGGCTGGGACAGCAGCGACAGCAGCAGTGATGGTGGCGGCGACGGCGGGGGCGGCGGCGACTGAACGCCTCTTGCGACTGCACCGAAATCTGATATTAATATGATATCACTTTATCGGGGGCGATTCGCATGACGACGACCATAGCGCATCAGAGCAGCCGCGAGGTCGCTGGTGCCGGGGCCAATGGCTATCTGATGCTGTTCGTGACGCTGGCATTGCTGGTGGCAACACCGCTGGCCGTGCTGGCCGGCGCCGCGGGCGGCAACGGCTGGCTGGTGCTGCTCGGCATCCTTGGCGCCATCGCCTTCCTGTTCATCCTTGTCGGCTTCTACATGCTGTCGCCCAATGAGGGTGCGGCGATCACCCTGTTCGGTGCCTATCGCGGCACCGACCGTTCGACCGGCCTGCGCTGGACCCTGCCCTGGATGGGCAAGAAGAAGATCTCGCTGCGCGCCCATAACCTGATCTCGCAGACGATCAAGGTCAACGACCAGCGCGGCAACCCGATCGAGATCGCCGCACAGGTCGTCTGGCGCGTCACCGATTCGGCCCAGGCGCTGTTCGATGTCGATGATTACATGGGCTTTGTGTCGGCGCAGATCGAAGTCGCCGTGCGCACCATCGGCGCGCGCTATCCCTATGACGATTTCGAGCACAAGGAAGTCACGCTGCGCGGCGACCATGAACGCATCAGCGGCGAACTGCGCGCCGAATTGATGGAACGCCTGTCGGTGGCCGGCATTACCGTCGACGAATGCGGCTTTACCCATCTCGCCTATGCGCCCGAAATCGCCGGCGCCATGCTGCGCCGGCAACAGGCGGCGGCGGTGGTCGCGGCGCGCGAAACCCTCGTCGCCGGTGCGGTCGGCATGGTCGAGATGGCACTGGCGATGCTCAGCGAGAAGCAGGTTGTCGAACTCGACGACGAGCGCAAGGCGGCGATGGTTTCGAACCTGATGGTCGTGCTGTGCGGCGAACGCGACACCCAGCCCGTGCTCAACACCGGCTCGCTCTACCAG